>JAUPVU010000098.1 GCA_030916925.1 Patescibacteria group bacterium | reverse complement strand
GGATTAAATGCAAGTAGAGTCTATCCAAAGAATGTTGTCTTACTAACTGGAATGATGACCTTTGGAGATCCAGGAATTTACAAAAGATTTTGTGGTCAAAGTAGATTTAACGATATTTGCGGTTTAGATGGTAAATTAATCGCGACTTACAATGGATATAGTATGGTACCTGTACCAGGGGCAACCTGTACTCTTACAGATCCTCTGTTAAGTAGACTTCCCAGTAGCGTTTATAGCGATACTTTAGGTAGAAATATGACCGATGTCGCATGTTTACAAAGTTTAGGCACTACAACTAAATATTTTAACCCTTATGAAATATGGCAGGGCGATTTAAGGATTACAACGCCATCAGGTAAAATGTTGGCTGAGCATGGTAGACAATGGGATGTTCTAGATCCAGTAAGATTAATTGATATTGGATATAGACACCCTACTCGATCTTGGCAAAAAGACTACAGATTTACATCAGAGGAATGCGAAGGTTTGTTAAGAATTCCAGGCACTACTTCTGCTAGATTAGCAGAATGCGGAGGAGGAAACGTAGCATGGGACTCACCTAACGCCCCATTTAAAGGTCTAAAGAGAACCACGTACTTCGGTCGTAATCGTGTCTCAAATGCAGGTGGCGCTCAAGTTTGGTGGACCGATCCACTTGGAGGTAATGCTGTCACAACTAAGTTCACTTCAGGATTAAAACAAATGATTTCATCAGTTGAAGCTGATATATGTAAATTATCTGTTTGCTCTACATTGAATGATAGAGCAATACAAAGAAGATTTAGCGATGGTGGTGGGACTGTTCACGTACCAAATTAATATGAAATTTGTAATTCTTATGGATAAGGGAGAAATTTCTTCCTTATCCAACTATAGTTAAGTGCTTTTATGGATATAAATTTGCGTTTACTGTATTTATATTTGTTCTCCCTAGTCGGTTTGGTAATATTGGTAATAGGAAGTATTCGTATTATCGATTTAGGAATTAAGAGTATTTTCTTTCAAGATGCAGACTCCTACTATCAAGCATATCCTTCAGTTGATCCTGAGGCTGAGGGCGTTGATAAGCCCACAAGTGAAGAATTAGCTATAAATGAGAGGATTCAATTAAGAAGAAATCGTCAAAGAGAGCTATCGGGGTCACTGTCTATGGTTATAGTTGGCCTTCCACTCTACCTGTATCACTGGCGGAAAATTAATTCTGATTTCACTGTGTCTGATTCCTAGAAACTTATTTAGAGAAACAAAAAAGAGGTCGCATATAGCGACCTCTTCCTTTTATTGCAGTATTCAACCGATTCTTATCCTCTTCTATTAAATCCACCACTTCTGTTTCCTCCACCGAATCCACCACCTCTGCTATTTCCTCCGCCTCCGAAATCTCTTCTTGGACGGTCTTCCATAGGTCTAGCGATAGATACGACTACTGTTCTTCCTCCGATATCTTTTCCATTTAGTTCTGCGATTGCTTTATCAGCATCTGCATCACTTAATTCTACGAAACCGAATCCTTTGCTTCTACCGGTTTGTTTATCGGTAATTAAGCTGACAGATTGTATTTCTTGGAATCCTGAGAACATATCTCGGATTGAACTTTCATTGTAAGTATAAGGCAAATTGCCTACATATAGTTTAGCCATTATTATTTTTTGTTATTCACCGCCTTCATGTTTAATTAACTTTTTTACTTCTAGAGTAGGGGAAAACGTTAAGGAACATGGTGAGTAACTTACGGTTTCTTACTGCTTAGAGAGTAGACATATTATACCAGAAAAGACCTATATCTATAAGTGGCATTTGATTTAGAATCAATATAAGAAAACGTGAATTTTGACTATTTAAGATTTGTTAAATCGCGGGTACTAAATAGGTTAAGAAACCAGTTAACTCCAACTGCTATTTTTTTTCTTGTAGTTGGAATTCTAAAGAAGTAGGTGGTTCTCCATATAAACCATACAAACCATCCCGACATCGTTATTCCAAATGCTCTCCCGGCTGCGTATTGGCCACCTAAGGAGATTAGTTCTCCTAAGGGCTTATACTGCTTGTATGCCATTTTTTGCTTCTTAAGTAGTCTTGTTATATTTTTACCTAAATACTTGCCTTGCCAGGTTGCTGCTTGAGCATCCATAGGGTATCCAGAAACTAAATCACCTACACAGTAAATGGAACTAGAATTATTTAATTTTAGAAAGTCATCTACAATCAACTTCCCTTTTTCATCCCTTTCAATGCTATTTGGAAGTAGAGGGTATTGAGCTTTAACACCTATAGTCCAGATGATTAAATCTGCTTCTATTACTTTGTTATTTGTGAGAATTCGATTGTTTTGAATATTGTGAATTTCGCAATTAGTAATTAGTTTGACTCCAAATTTGTCTAATCTCGTTAGCGTAGCTTTTCGTAAGGATGGATGCATTCTTAGCAGAATGTCATCATCTTTAGTAATTAAAAATATTTCAATATCTTGTAGATCTGGTTTTTTATATATTTTGAGAAGACTATTTCGCACATAGTCCGCTAGGTCTAAGGTCATTTCAATTCCAGTAGGTCCACCACCTACTACTGCAAATTTTAACTTTATGGTTTTGTGTTGACCGCTGTCTATACAATCCATTAAATCAAGAATCATAGATTTGATTGCGATTCCATCTTGTACCATTTTCAACTCAATAATATTTTTCCCACTATAGGGGGATTTAATTGCTTTGGCGCCAGTTGCTAATATGAGTATGTCGTAGGGGATATTGGTATCGTTAATCGATATGATTTTTTTATCGATATCAATTTCTTTTATTTCCCCAATTAATATATTTACATCCTCGTTTTTAAATATTTGTTTGTAAGCAGTTACTATGAGGTTTTCGTCGAGGCTACCAGTTGCAATTTCGTGTAGAAGTGGCGTGAATAAAAAGTAATTTTTTAAATCTATTAGAGTTATTTCAGCGTTTAAATTGTGCTTAAGTAATTCCTGGGTAGTGCTTAATCCCCCAAAACCGCCTCCAACAATTACGATTTGTGTTTTCTTAAGCATTTGTTTATATTAACATTCATGGATCAGAAATCTACATATTACCTCCTTGCAGCCGTGGGAGTTCTCGTATTCGGCGGATTAGTTTACATGGTTAATAAAAATCCTGAAGTTCCAGCAACAACAATGATGGATGAAAGCTCAGAGATATCTGAGAAATCAAGTTCAGACAATTTACAAGGAACCTATGAGTATACAATTACGGAAGGCACAGTAAAATATGTTGCTAATAAGGTATTCATTGCTACAGGTCCTACAAATGTTGAAGGTGTGAATACTTCTGTTACTGGAAGTGGTTATTTTGACTCTGCTACAAAGATGGGCCATGTAGAAGCAATGTTTAGTTTTTCTGACTTCTCAACAGGTAATGCTGCAAGAGATTCTGATTTATTTCAGAATTATGTCAGTAACAAGGATATAAGTATAATTGGGGATTTTACTGATTTAGCTATGGTTGAGGGTACCGATCAAAATGCAGTTTTACCATTAAACGTTACTATTAATGGAGTTTCCAAACAGGTAGATTTCAATGTAACTTATAATGTTACTCCAGAAACTTTAATGGCTAGAGGTGATTCTATGATAAACTTAGTCGACTTTGGTGTTAAAACGCCAAATATGCTTGATGTGTATACAGTAGAGGATCAAGTAAAGATTAACTTTGATGTAATGGGAAGTCGAAAGTAGTCTTAAGCAAAAAAAAGTTAAAAGCCCCTCATTTATGAGGGGCTTTTTGTTTGATATACTTTCTACGTTCAATGTTAATCAAAACAATGGCCCTATCGTCTATCGGTTAGGACAGCAGGTTTTCATCCTGTAAAGCGGGGTTCGATTCCCCGTAGGGTCACCATCTTTCTTTCACTCATCTCAAATTCATCTTTTAGTGCTATAAATGGAGCCTTACCTGATTGAAACTGTTGGGGGTATTCCAGCCGCCGATCCCAATGTAGTGTTTGTATATACAGGAGGAAGGAACTAAGAAATCTATAAATGTAGTATTCATATGCTGAATTTCGTGACTTTGGAAAAAACCTCGTTTATATTACAGATAAAAATACTGCTCGATATCGTCATTCAGCCGATTATACTGGCGAAAAATCCAGTCCAGAAATGGAATTTGATTTTTCCAACACAAAATATATTCTGGCACAATTCGGTATAGAACGGTTATAGATGAATTCGATGAATTAAAGAAAGATTGGGGCGTAATTTATGGACATTGGAACGAAACGTCAGTTCGAGATATAATTAAAACTAATGATTGAAGTGATTTGGAATAACCTAGAATCGTTCGTTACATTCGCCACAATTTTAATTTCAGGATATATATTTTTTAACGACCCGATTCGAAGATGGAGATTTTTTGGCTATCGACCTTCTGTGTTGGTTATATTGATTGACCCAAGTTTAAAAATAGTTGTTTTTGTAAATTCAGGTGGTTCCTGGACATTTAGTCAGGGGGGAGTTTATAACTCTGATATCTATGAAGCGGTTGAAGATGTTTTGAGAAGGGATTTGAGCCTAAAACCTGACGAGTATAGATTGTTTTATACAAAGGTTGCAGGAAAAGCGACTTTATCTAAAGACTGGCAGAAGAATTATCCAATCTTTGGAGGTGTTGCATTTTCTAGCGAAATCAAAGGGAAGGCATATATTGCTTGTATGGTAATGATAGATTCAAAAATGATTAAAGAGATGGGATACGGTGTAAGCGAATATAAAGTAGTCGATCAATTGGAGGCTTCTGAGATATTTAAGGATAGTGTTAAAAATGAATCCAAACTAAAGATATTAAAATATTGCCTAACTGAATCTGGGAAAGCGACTTCCCTTTGGGCCGAAACTATGGGAATTTAAAGTCATATATTATGGAAGCAATCTTTTTTGTCTTTATACTCATAATCTTACTTTTTGATGTTTCGGGTGATTATTTCGCAAAGAGGGGGGCTCTTGATGGTAAGTTTTTTACATTAGGCTTGCTAATTTTCGTTTATGCAATATCCGGAGTTTTATTGGGAATTTCTTTAAGGTATGTAGAACTTTCAAAAGGTACTGTATTTATAAATACAGTATTTGAGTTCACTTTGCTTAGTTTATAGATAGGCACTTCATCAATTGGATATCCGTCGACTAGAAAGGTTGGTTCGTCTTGAATGAGTAGTGACGGTGACGGAGCGGTATCAGTACTTTTTGTATAGTTTATTAATATTAAAAATAACAAGACAGTAGATATTATCGCAATAATACTGAGGAACATTTTTTTTTGTAATCATACGTAATGAGAGTAACTACTCGCCTCAAACCATATGAATCGGGCATGTTACTGCATGATTAGTAGCTATGTCTAGGTGATAGTTCCTGCTAGGTTTGTTTCAAATCCCTTAAATGACCTTTCAAAACTTGTTTTTGTCATGAATGGAAAGATAAAATTTTTATGAATTGGCTTTTAAATATATATGACTATAATTTTTCCCGTTACTAATAAGTAAAACGGAGCACTCAAAATCGTTCATATATCTTTCAATACCTGCGAGTGGGTGTTACATCCTGGACTAAGAGACTCACAACGAGTTTTCTTTCATCATCAATAGTTTGTTTATTTATTGAATGACATCTAGTTTTAATATCTATTTAATCTTCTGTTGTTTACGATTATTAACCTGCGAGTACCTCTTGAAAACCAGCAGCTTCCCAGAAATTTGATCTTACCACCCCAGGTAATTTTTTGATATTTATCGCAAAACGCTTTAGTTCAATGGAATTATTAGGATCTGCATAAATATCTTGCGGCATAACAGATTTTAACTGGGAGTATTTATTTGGTAAAGTCTGATTATCCCAATCTTTAACAGGCCCTACAAAATAGTGATAGATTTCATGTACGCCATTTTGAATCATTTTTCTTGCTACATCGTTTTTTAATATTGCTGTTTTTTCTTCTTCGGATCCATCTAGTACTACTTGCAGAACTTGGTAAAAGATTAGGTTTGCAGTATCCACTTTTGATTTTTCGTAATCCTTAGGAAAGGTGTCTTTTTTAACATCACTAACTAATTCTGGAGTTAGATTTGCCCCAACAAGATCGGCGTAATGTCCTGGGTTAAATGCCTTTATAAAATCATAGTAGGATTTTTCGTCTATATCTGTAAGCAGCATACTGGATGAATCAAATAGTGGTAGTTCAAGATTTGCTCCCTTAACATTCATTATATTTTCGAGTGGTAGATTCGCCCAAGTTCTAAGTACATAATCCACAGAACGGTATACTTCGTCGTAATATCCTGCAACAGCTTCTAAATTTAAAAGGTTTCTAAGTTCCAAACACCTGCGATCAAAGGCATGTTGTGCCTCATGTAATAATGAAATTAATAGCCAATTTTGTTCTTGCGGTTCTAGTCTTATGTCCCCTTCCTGTGCACACCAAATTCCCTGGTCTTTGCCTATTTCAATAAATGTAGGTGAAAGTGCTAAATGAGGTAAAAATTCGTAGATTAAAATTAAATTAGCCCTAATTCTCTCGACTAGACGTCTTTCATCATTTCCTGATAGCGATTCAGGAGTTATATTATTGATTGCTATTGTGTGAATCTTTTCTTGTTGCTTCCTAATATCTTCTTTTCCCCAACCTGATAAGAATGCTTGAAAGGTATTCGTATCGAACGCTTGTAAAAGCGATTCACTAAAAGTATCTGAAAATGAGGTGACACCATAAGTACTTCTTAATCTTTTTAAGATAAAAAGTAAAGGCACAACATCATCCATGTTTTCAAGAGATTTGTATTCTTCATTTATCTCTTGAATATTTGGATTTGATAAATTGGTTACGGGCGGATTGTTTTCTGGCAAATCATTAACTGGGTTATCATCTATCATAGGGGCTGCTATCAGTTTGGCATTTTTGTTAGGGAGTCCAGATACTCCGATCATTCCTATTCCTAAAGCAGCCATAAAACGTCGCCTTGAGGGATCAGAAAGACCATTATCTCCCTCTCGTGGTGGTTGAGTAGCGTTTGGGTTGATTGATTGAATGGCTGTTAAATCTGATTCTAGTTGATATGAAGGTAGTCCTAATGACAGTGAATTATCTACTACTGTTGGATCGATAGTTTCAAAATCACTGGGCATATTAAATAATTGTATAGTCTGAAAAACAAATTACAATCAGACAATAATTTAAGGAAATCCTATATTGAATCCAATCTTAGACTATTGAGTATACGTTATTGTCAATCTTGCACCATTTATCTGCTTTCTGCCGAAGGCTGAACCCGTACCTTTAGTTATAATGCTAAGGGAATTTCCTGATTTCCAATCCTGTCTGTTAACAATTGATTGCACGATTGAGCTTACATCATCAAATTTATTCCAAGTTCCTGTATTCCATTTAACATTATTTGAATAAGACACATTTGCTTCTGTAAGACTTCTTGATGCTGGTAATGAATCACTTGAGAAACCAGCCGAATTGCCACTATTGTCTCCCTTTATAAGTATATCTACAGAAATCCATTGGGTTGAACTTGCTTTTACTTCAAGTACTGCGGATTTGATTTTTGCATTTGTTGGTATATTAACACCTGTAAATCTAATGCCAGTATAACTTGTAGAAGTGTTTTCTCCAGTACCTATCCAAGTGTTTGAGGATAAATATTGAGTTCCATCTTGATTCACAATACTTCCATTAAATGTAACGGTTGAGGGAGCCATTGGTGTAGCCGAAGGTGTCGGAGTTGTCGTTGGCGTTGGTGTAGGTGTCGGAGTAGCCGTTGGTGTAGGAGTAGGCGTTGGTGTTGGTGTTACTACCGGAGTTGGTGAAACAGCAGATTTTGTAACTGAAAAATCATCCACAATCGATTCACCGTTAAATCCAAAATTGCGTACTCCAATATATACACCTGAGGATAATTCAGTTGATGTAAAAGTTTTTGATACATTGACTAATTGCCAATCACTTTCAACTTTATTAACAGATAATGATTGACCAAAATCAGATGTTCCCAAATCTTTATATTTACTCAGTCGAAGCGTTGGAACGCCCCAACTTGTACCTGCTTTTGAGACCTTAACATAAGCCGAGAAGTTATATTGGACTCCTGCTTTTAGTTTTGAAGAGATATTCTGCGAGACATATGCTGATGAATCGGTCAGTTTTGCCGCGTTTGATCCCAATCGAGCCGTTTGAACTACTGAAGCACCTGAAACACTCCATCCCTCTAACGAACTTTCGAAGCTTGGATTTGTTATTTCTTGTGTACCTCCAGGTAATAAGGTTGGAACAGGGGTTGGAGCCGGTGTTGGCGTTGGTGTAGGAGTTGGTGTTAGATCTTTGGTAACAACTAACATGCTAGCCACACTATTTAATATATCCTTTGTCTCACCAGCAGCAATTACATTACTATCAAGAGTTGAACCAAACGTATATTGCCAGCTCACTTCAGCTTGGCTTACTACTAAAGGTGTAAAAACTAAATTTACTATAACCAAATCACTTGTTGATGAAATCGGCTCAGTCAGGGCCGACTTTGTAGTATCAAAAGTTACAACGCTAAATGAAAGACTTCCAGTTTGATTTGCAGTATTTACGATTTGCGACCATGAGGGAGTGAAGGTAAGAGTTGTAGGCAAAGTTACAGATGGTGAAATTCGGGACAGTTTAAGTTTTTCTTTTGGAAAATTTAAATTAAAATCAATCGCAACAACTGATGTTCCGTTTGTATTAACTGTAACAGGAACCGTAAACTCATTATTTACTGTTGCGTTATATATTTCAGGTAATTTAAGTGAACTGCCAATAGGAGCATTAGGAATCAAAGCACTATTTGCAAAACCTATTCCCGCAACAAGAGCCAATGCTCCTGTTATTACTATACTTAAAACTCGTGAAAGATTTTCTTTAAATATCATTTTAATTATTTCCCAAAATATTTTTTATAAACTTTGTAAATCTGCTTTTACCTTCTACTGAATTATCCATAATCGTAATTTGTTCTGGGCTTGATACGACTAATTCGGGAATCTTTCCTTCTGGCCAATATAAAGTTGGTGTACCAGAAATTCTAATAGTTTTTCCTTTAAGCGAGTTTATATCATATCCAAATTTTGAAACATCTTCGGCAAAGACTCTAACCAAGAAAGTATCATGAGGATTTTCAGAAAATCCGAGATAATAACCTTTTGGCATATGATTTTCAACACTAACAACCTTTGCATTTATTACAATATTCTCTCCAATATGATCTTTTGCCTCCGAGAATGAATATTCAGGAAGTCCACTTACTGTTTGAGCGCCAAGCACATTAGCAGGAATTGTTTCAGTAAAGGTGGAAGCTGTTGGGCTTCCATTTTCTAATGCAATAACTGCACCATCATTTGTTTTTATTAGCACAAGTCCGTCAGAGACAACTACGAATGGACTCATCCCTGCATTTGAGTTGTATGAATTATGGTACTGATAGAAGCCTGCTGGATATGATCTGGTATCACCATAGCCATATAAGCCATTTGCACAATATCTACTTGATGCATTAAATGGGCAATTTGCAGGACCGTAACTTGTACCTGAACCACCAGGATAAATAACTGGATTACACTGTGAATTGCTAGTTGGGCAGTAAACCTGTCTCCAAATTACATTTGGAGCATGAGTAGTCTTTATAGGTTGTACATAAGTTAATCCAAGTCCTGAACTTCTGTCAGTAATCGTATAGGCTTCTGATGCAAGCCAGTGATTATGGAATAATGTATCACCAGAACCTGTGATGTACATCATTTCATCAGTCTGTACATCATGATAGTAAGGATCAGCTGGAGGGTTATTAAAGTTCTTTGCATCGCTCCATTGAACGAATCTTACGTCTCCACCTGTAAACCCAGTTACAGTAGAGCTATCGAGTACCATTTCACCCATTGAGGTATCTTCCCGTCCGTCACACCAACCTTGTCCGCATGATTGTGCATTTCTAAATAGTATATATGCGACTTCTTTACCACCAACCACACGTACAATTGGTTGAGTTCCCATTGGTAGATGACCACCATCACCAGCGCCACCATTTCCTGCATTTGGAGGAGTTGGGAAAGCATCTGTACCATCATCGAGTTTTAAAGCGAAGAGTGCTTGTTGCGCAGGATTATCTGCTAAGAACTTTCGTGAAGCTGCATTGTCAGTTGGGAATGTGCCACCAGTTGCAGGTCCATCCCAAAGAGTTTGCCAATCTAATCTATATCGTACAAAAACAATACCGTGATTTTCTGCAATAACTGGCCATCCTTCTTCAGCTTGTGCTAAGGACTTATTACTAGTACCTGGATCTCCATAATTTCTAACAGTTGGTTTACGAACCCACTTTAGACTACCGTTTGTACCATTTACGGCATGAACTTTTAGGTCTTGAGTAATATATACATAAACATTCTTACTTGCAGAGTATGATACTGTCGTTGCTGATGTACTTGCAGTCGTTGGAGAATATTCCCAAACTTTACTTAATGAATTCTTATCGATAGCAATTAAATGTCCATTGGCAGCAGCAACAACAACATTGTTACCTGAAATCAATGGTGCGAACTTCATATCACTGCCAGCGTTGTAAGTACCGACAACAGAACCATTCGATGCATTCAGCTTTTGTAATCCATTTGATGTTGCTACATAAACAAATTCACTTGAATATGCAACTGAAGAGTTTATATTTCCTATGCCACCTTTTGACCACAATACTGATCCGTTTACTTTATCTGTACCATTCTTATCAATAGCATATACAGTATTGTTTGCTACCATATATACTCTTGATCCTCCTGATATAGGTTGTACCAAATCAGGCACGGTTAAATGATTGGATTGTGGTTGGCCATTTCCATCTGCACCATTCCATTGCCATTTAAATTTCCATGGTGTAGGAACAGTCTGAATTGCATAGTTTGTTCGTTGAGCGTCTCCTCCAAATTGGTTCCATGTACCTGAAACAGGTCCAGGAATTGGCGTTGGTGTAGGACTTGGAGTAGGCGTTGGCGTCACTACTGGAGTTGGTGTAACAACAGGAGTAGGCGTTATCGTAGGTGTTGGAGTAGGTGTTGGAGTAGGTGTAACGGTTGGGTTAGGAGTCGAAGTTGGTGTTGGTGTAGCAGTTGGACTTGGAGTTACGGCTTTTAGGGCTGATGCAACAACAGCGAAATCCAAACCATTTACCTTTCCATCTCTATACTGATCAGTACTACTTGATACAGTTGAAGTCCAATTATTTAATAGAGTTGTAATATCAAGAGCGCTTATAGTGGTATCACCATTAACATCACCAGTACCAATAGATGTTGGTACAACAGTTGGTGTAGGTGTAGCTGTCGGGGTTGGCGTCAATGTTGGTGTTGGTGTAACGGTTGGTATAGGCGTTACTCCAGGAGTCGGGGTTGGAGATGGAGTTGGAGTTGGAGTGGGTGTTGGAGTGATATTTGTCGAAATCATCTTCACCGCGAAGTCATTGGCAAGATTTGAAACAGTAATATCCAATAAGCCATTAACCGGAGTCATGACTGAGCTTGAAGTTATTTGTCCAGTATAAGTGTTCCATATTTCAACTTTATATGAGGTAGTCCCCAATCCCTTAAAAGTTACCTTTCCATTTATTGAATTGGTAGAAGACGAAGAGTTAGCCCATGTATTATTTTTGTTTTGTATCCATCCATATACATATTGTTTATTAGCACTCTTCATTGCGTAAACTCGAATTGCAGGACTTGTAACATCAACAGTTTCACCTGTATAACCTGGAGGTGTATCTGAAGTACTCATAGAATAGACCATTTGGTTATCGTCGTATTTAACATCCTTAAAGAATGTAGAAAGCGCTTTTTTCTGAGAGAGTTTATTAGTCGTTGTACTTACATCTTCACCTTCCCAGAACCAATCAATAGGTGTCGTTCCAAGAGGAGAAAACAATCCAGACCAAGCTAAGTTGTGCAACATCCTGACTCTACCTTCACCTGTTTTTGTAAGAGGATTAGGTTCATTCCATGTATTTGTACCGACATCAGCTTCTCCCCAAACCCATGGCATATGGCCAAATGTAGTAGACCATTTTGTTCCATCTCCTAAACCTAAATCATTGCAGTAAGAGCTTCCTGCAGTAAGTTTTGTAATGTC
The DNA here is from genome assembly GCA_030916925.1 of Patescibacteria group bacterium. Classification (GTDB taxonomy): domain Bacteria; phylum Patescibacteriota; class WWE3; order 2-01-FULL-39-13; family 2-01-FULL-39-13; genus JAUPVU01. The sequence continues at coordinate 450 of JAUPVU010000098.1, read as the reverse complement.
CCGTAAACACCAAGCATGTCTATAAACAAAATTGGCCTCGTCATTTTTTAAGTCGGATGAAAACCATCCCATCATATAGTTATGAATATTTGCTACATCAAAAAAACCTGATGACCAGAAAGCTGGACTAATCGCTTGTGAACCTTGTGAAGTAGTTCGAAGATGTTTATATGGGTCGGTTTGCAATTGATAGCTGCTAAATTTAGAGTAAAAATTATAAACATCCATACCTGGTGTAATGTGACCGTGTTCGTTCCATACTTCCCATCCAAAAACGCTTGTAGAATATCCCCAACGTGCAACTCTGTACCTAAAGTTTCTTTTCCAATAACTTAAATGTCTTTGACTTCCGTAAACTTGTTGTGATTTATTCCATGCTTCATCATAAGTAGATCCATCCCAAATCCAATAAGCATCCCCGTGTGATGTAACTTGTAAATAAACTCCATT
>JAUPVU010000097.1 GCA_030916925.1 Patescibacteria group bacterium | reverse complement strand
TCGAAATATTTATCAACTGAATGAAATTTTAGCACTCTTTAGGTTATATTTCTAACAATATCGTGGAAGTTATTTTCCTTTTGAACTGCTGGGGTTACTCTTACAAATTTGGCTTTCTCTTGTAATTCTTTAATAGTAGTTGCTCCACAGTAAGAGAATCCTGATCTAACTCCCGCTAATATATTATCTACGACTTCTGAAACGGGGCCTTTGTAAGTTACAAATCCTTCTACTCCTTCAACATGCTTTGTGTATTGTTTATCTTTATTCAAACCACTCTCTCGGTGTTTTGTTTTTTCTGTTAACGAAGTTGATCCATTATATTGTTTATATTTTTTACCATTAACTTCTACTATCGAAGTTGGACATTCATCAGTCCCGGCAAATAAATTGCCTGCCATTATTGCACATGCTCCTGCGGCAAGGGCTTTATCTATCATGCCCGAATTTTCTATACCTGCTAGTGGAATAACTGTTCGATTGTATTCTTTAGCAGCCCTTGCCGCTTCAACAATCGAAGTAAAAGTCGGAAGTCCACATCCAGTCTGAACTCTTGTAGTGCAAATTGATCCTCCGCCTACTCCAACAGTGACTACATCCGAACCTGCTTCATATAAATCCCTGGCACCTTCGTATGTAGCTGCAATACCTCCCCAGATAAACACATCATCTTTAAACTCATTTTTTAAAAGTCTTACAGTTTCTAAGGTTCTCTCTAAATGTCCGTGAGCTACATCGATATTTATTATATTTGCTCCAGCATTCACAAGAGCTTTTGCAATTTCTAATGCATCACTTTTTATTCCTAGTGATATTGCGAACTTCGCATTTTTACTTTTTAACAAGGAAACTTTTTTGATTTGTTCTTCTAATGATTCAAACCGATGTAATACAGACATTCCGCCTAACCTATTCATTTCTAAAACCATATCAATTCCTGTAACAGTGGACATGTTAGTTGTAATAAGTGGAATTTCTAATTTAAAATATTTTGTAATTTGAGTTTGTAAATCTACATCTGATCTAGAATTTATAGGACTTTTTTGTGGAACTAGTAAGACGTCATCAAATGATAATACAGTTGGATAGTCGAATTGCATACAGAACTAGAATATAACATTCGTTTAAATATCACAAATATTATTCTGATTTGATAGCTGCTAGGAATGATTTCATATTTGTAATTTCTTTTTCTAATTGTTTTTCGAATACAGGATTTTTTGGTATTTCTTTTATAAATCCTAAATCTACATTTAATTCGGAAGTAGGATTGGTGATATCTAACACATCATGTTCTTTTGTTATATTCAATGCTTGTGTTAATTTAGCAGTACCAGAAGCGAAGTTTTTTAGTTATTCTTTATCTCTAAATTTTTTCATAAGATCTATACCTTGTAATGGTTCTAATGCACGTATTAAAATCCCGGCCGGAATATTTGCTTTTTCTGCAACTATATCGAAGCAGTTTTGCTTATGAATTTGATGAATATAAGCATGTCCTCCTTCTTTAAACAGAGATAGATTTCGTTTAGTTAATCCTTTAAAACCATGAGCTGCTTCATCTCCGCTAGGTAAATAAGCTTCAACTTCAACAATTCGGCCGGATATAATTATTCCATTAAATTTTCTTGTTAATATTTTTCCTAATAATTCTGGTGCGACTATTAAGGGGTTTCTAAGAAAGAAGTCTCTACTTAATAATTTCATTAGTTAATATATAACATGAATTAAAAAGCGGTTTGCTTTCGCAAACCGCTCTCTACTCCTGACCTATCTAATTGTTTCTTAAAATTCTAGAATCCTAATATTTCTTCTACAAGAATTATGTGGATTGTTCTTCCCATATGTGGGTTCTCTCCTTTGATTAATAAGATTTTATTAACTTGGGTATTAACTCCATATGCTTCTAATGCTCTTTTGTCTTCTAGGGGTACTACATATTGTTCTAATCTATTAAATGCCTCTTCTAAATTTGGAACTATCTTTTGTGTTCCAACTACAAAGACCAAATGAGTTGATGTATAAACTATTGATGGCAGTTGACTCCCGCTATTACTGGCAATAAGCATATCTCCATCTTCTGTTAATGCATGAACACTCCCTAAGTAGTATTCAGAATGTACAACTTGCTTTCTAAGTTCTGCTTGTAAATCTGGATCTGCTTCATTTAATACTTTATCGTGAAGGTTATTCCATTTATGTTCTTTATTCTTTAAGACATCAACAAAACCAATTTGGCTTAATGTAGTAGAGGAACCATTCATGATTGTTGCCCCCTCTGGAATTATTTCTTTAATTTTAGAAAGTGCATCAAATCCCGTTTTTACCAATTCTACTTTGTATCCTTTTGTAGCTAATGCATCGTAAGTTTTTTTAAGGCTCTCGCCGGTTGTTAAAATATTGTAATTCATAATAGTTATGATAATCTTTACACAGACAATATAGCAAGTACCCACATAATTAATATAAACTATGCAAAAAGTAAGTATAAGTACATGCAACCTAGATAAAGCATTAGCCATTATTGGTGGTAAATGGAAATTACATATTTTATGGTATGTTGCCCAATCTACACTTAGATTTAGTGAGTTAGAAAAACTTGTAAAAGGAATAACTCAAAAGATGTTGGCACAGAGTTTAAGAGATTTAGAAAGAGACGGATTAATAACAAGAAAAGTTTATCCTGAAATTCCACCTAAAGTAGAATACACAATTACAGAGACTGGTATATCACTAGGAGAAGCACTTCGGGAATTAGATAAATGGGGTGCAAGGTTTTTTAAAGAATAATAATTTTAATGAGTTATCGCGTCCCAAATACTATTTTCTTGTTGCCCACCTTGAAGTCCGTTTGCATTTTGTACTAGGAAAAATTCGAGAATTTTTACAACATATTTATTTAATTCTAGCTCGCTAGGTGTGTAGAGTATTCTTAATAGCTCAATTTGTCTATCTGGATGAAACATAATACATAATCTATCGAATGCTTCTTTTTCTCTTAACATTGCAGTTAGTTCTTCACCGTTACAAATAAGTTGAAGAAAAGTTTTAGGTAATTTAATTGAATATCCACGAGAATCTTTTGAATATGTTTCCTAATCTGAATTTTTATTAAAATCCGAAGGAATTATTGTTTTACTAGTTTCGGTGGGAATAATGTGGTGGTGTTGGTTGAATTTGGAATTGTAAGTCAGACGCTCTAACTTAAGTTTTACCTATATGGTATGCTCCGAAACATACTTACGCGATGCAAAAAATGGAAATAAGGATAGCTAATAAATAATTGTTAATCGGCTGGGTAGGTACAGATTTATCATCTAGACCATTCCCTGGTTCATGTTAGAGATGTATTTGATTTTCCATAAATCAAAAATGTTCTATTTGTAATTAAACGACAATGAGATTTATGTTACGTAATGAAAAATTGGAGCGGGTAACGGGAATCGGACCCGTATCTCTTCCTTGGCAAGGAAGTATAATAGCCACTATACGATACCCGCTCAATGGTATGCTCCAACTAGACCATCGAAGCTAGAATATTTTATCAATTAATACTAAGGAAGTAAAAACCAATAGTATTACAAAGATTGCTGTAATTAGAGCTTTTCTGAAATCGCTAGCTTGGGCGCTGTGATGAAGTAGACGTGAGTTGGTTCTATTTAGTAGGCCAGCGAATACGGTCATGCAGACTGCATTTATCACAGCGCCGGTAACAATCAAGAATTGTGGTTCTTTAATCCCAACTAATAACATGATCATTCCAAAAATTAAAATTATCCAAATCGCTGCGTAATAAACATATGGCATTTTCTTAGGGCCAATTTTTTCTCTAGCTACAAGTGCTACATTTTCTGCAACAATTCTTCCTGCTCCATCAATTACTGAAAGTTGCGTTG
>JAUPVU010000096.1 GCA_030916925.1 Patescibacteria group bacterium | reverse complement strand
TTATATCCAGAATAAACAAAAGCAATTCCATAAGGAGTTATTGCTCGTGCCGACTTTTTTGCTTTTGTGTTAGTTTTTTTTGCCATATTTATAAATTAAGATTATTTCTTCGATTCTGCTTTCTTATTTGCTCCACCTACTGCGGATGTTTTGCCTCTCTTGGTTCTAGCATTCTTTTGAGTATTCTGCCCTCTTACGGGAAGATTCTTTTGATGTCTTGTTCCTCGATAGCTTTGAATATCTTTTAATCGTTTTATATTTTGAACTACGATTCTTCGCAATTCTCCTTCAACCATTATTCCGTGTTTTTCAATTGCGGTTCTAATATCTGCTAACTCTGCTTCTGTTAAAGTATTTGCTCTCTTATTTTCATCAACCTTTGCAGTTTTCAAAATTAATTTCGCATTTGTTGGGCCAATTCCATATATATATCTTAAAGAAATTTCTATTCGTTTTTTTTCTGGTACATCGATTCCGACTATTCTTGGCATATTATCCTTGTCTTTGTTTGTGCTTTGCGACTGCACTGCAAATAATATATACGCGGCCTTGTCTTCTAACCACTTTACAATGTCTGCATCTTTTTTTTACGCTAGGTCTAACTTTCATATAGTTGCTTCTTTCAAATATTCTTCATTCTAAATACAATACGTCCGGTATTTTCATCGTAAGGGCTAAATTGAACCTTTACTTTATCACCAGGCATTACTTTTATTCTGGCTTTTCTCATTTTTCCAGAGATATATCCTACTACCAATTTTTCTTCTTCGTCTAATTCTATAGAGAATTTTGCGTCTGGCAAAGCTTCTCTAACCGTTCCAATCTTTTCTACAAATTCTTTATTACTATCGTTTATATTTCCGTATTTGTCCATAAAATATCCAAAAAAGGATATATGCTTTTTTCAAGCTATCAATAACTTACTACTATTTATTGCTACCGCACAATTTTAGCACATCAGGCTAAATGGTCAATATTTCAGGACCTTTTTCTGTTACTGCCACGGTATGTTCAAACATACCAGTTAGGCTTCCATCTTGCGTTGTAGCTGTCCAACCATCCTCTTTGATCACAATCTTAGGACTTCCCTCCGAATACATTGATTCTACGGCTAAAACCATACCTTCCTTAATTAAGGCACCTTGGCTAGGTGTGCCAAAACATGGAATAATAGGGTCCTCGTGTGGAGCTAATCCTACACCATGTCCAGCGTAATCCTCGACAACTTCAAAACCTGCTTCCTCAACTACTTTCTGCATTGTGTTGGAAATCTTACCGATACGGTTCCCCGGTTTCACATCTTCTATAGATAACATTAGTGATTTTATACCCGTATTGAGCAGTTTGTCCCTCTTTTTATCGTCTGTATCAAATTGTAACGGTAAATGATCTAAATGGTCAAATCCAACATAACTAGTCCAACAATGGTCAGTATAAAAACCACCCCTTTTTAGGCCTATATCAATCGAAATTAGGTCGTTTTTCTCCAGTGGGGTACTATTTGGCATTCCGTGAATCCAGTCCGCATTTACGGCAATACACGAGCCATATGGGTAATTATCTATTTCTTTGAACCAGGGCGTAGATCCACTTTCCAAGATCATCCGCTCAATCTCATTATTTATATATAAAGGGGTGACACCTTCCTTCACTAATTGAAAGGCTTTTACCAATATTTGATTGGTTAAATGTCCCAGTTTGCGAATTTCATTTATTTGCTCAGCTGATTTGATATATATCATTCGTCTTCAACGGTAGGTTCAACAAATTCAACCCCAGAAAAATAACTCCTTAAATCCTCCTGAATATCTTCAACGGTTCTTTCCCCATCAATTCTATGTAACCTTCCCATATTGGAATATTCCACTAGCAAAGGTTCGGTTTCTTTGTGAAAAATATTTAATCTATTTTTTATACTTTCATCGCTTTCATCTGCACGACTTTCAATAAGCGACCTACTTCTCAATCTTTTTAAACATTCATCTTCACCCACATGTAAATAAAACACATATGTAATTGCCCAATCTTGATCATCTAAAAAATTAAGAAAATTATTAATTTGAGTTATATTTCTTGGATATCCATCAATAACAAATCCGTGTTGACCAGAGGATAACATCAGCGGAAATAAAATTTCGTTTTCAATAATTGAGTCGGGAACTAAATTCCCCTCTTTCCAAAATTCATCCATTTTTTTAGATAATTCATTTCCCGCCTGGCTTGCTTTTCGAACCTCTTGACCGGTTGATATGAATTTATAATCTAAAAATTCTGCGAGCTGTATAGCTTGAGTGGATTTACCAGAGCCTTGTGGGCCTAAAATTAATACTACTGGTTTGCTCATAATCCTGGCATTCCTAAACCAGATAATTGACCCCTCATTTTCTTGGCTACGTCTTTTTGCGACTCTTTTATCGACTTATTAAATGCCTTCTCTAAATCCGTACGTCTTTCTCCATTTTCTAAAATCTGTTCAATATGTTGATCACCTCTTATTATGATTTCGAACTTTCCTTCATAGACTTTCGTCATAATTTTTTCCATTTCTTTTTTCATCATGTCTGCCTGTTTTTTTAAAGCAAGCATTTCTTTGACTTGTCCGTAATTAACCATTTTTTATCCTTTCATTAACGAGTAAAACTTTTGTATTCAGATGTAATTACATTTGATTGTAATTGTTTTACAGTCTCTAATACAACCGACACAACGATTAGTAAACCGGTTCCTCCAATAGCTAAAGATGAAACACCCGTATAGTTTTGAATAATTGTTGGCACGATTGCTACACCACCTAAAAACAATCCTCCGGCAAGTGTTAATCGATTGATAACATACTTAAGATAAGAAACAGTTTGTCGACCGGGTCTAATTCCCGGAAGATATCCACCAGCTGTTCTTATTTCCTCTGCAATTTTATCTGGGTTAAAAGAAATATTGGTATAGAAATATGTAAATAGGAAAATTAATAGGAAATATGTCATCCCATATAGCCAACCTGTACTTTGGAAATTTATACTTAGCCAGATTCCAATTTCTGAAAATGTTGGATTAGGTAAGTTTTGTAAATATGACCCAAGCATACTTGGAAGCAATACTAATGAAACGGCAAATATTAATGGCATAACACCTGATTGATTAATTTTTACAGGAATATAGGTTCTAGAGGCCGTCTTTCTAGTTTGACCATTTGAACTGCCAGAGTATTGTACTTCTATCTTTCTAAATGATTCATTTATATAAACAACGGCAAAAATAACTCCGAGTCCGACTAATCCAAAAATTATAATATTAAAAAGTTGGGTGAGGTCGAATAAACTAATAAGGCCACCCAGCCCACCTGGAATTCCTGTTAAGATTCCAGCAAAAACTAGCATCGATATACCATTTCCAATTCCTCTTTCTGTTATAAGCTCTCCTAACCAAACTACCAAATAGGTACCGGCAGTAGAAATTAAAACAAAAAGTAAAACATCCAATGGACTATTTGTCGGTAAAATCGACATGCCACCAAATGTTTCTCGGTTTAATAAATAATAAATTCCATAAGCCTGAACGAGAGCAATCGGAAGAGTTAGCAACTGAGTATACATATTAAGTTTCTGTCTTCCAGCGGATCCTTCGTCTTTTAACATCTGCTCAACTTTTGGAGAAAGCATCACAAATAGTTGGACAATAATAGATGCATTAATATAAGGGCCAATTCCTAACGCAACAATTGAAAGATTTCGAAGTCCTCCTCCTGCAAATAAATTTAAGAAGGATGCAAATTGGCTATTATCAAATAAAGCTTTTAAGGCTTCTAAATTTGCTGTTGGAACTGGAATGTGGGCTAAAAAACGATATAAAGCTAGAACTGCAAATGTTACAAGCAGTTTCTTCCTAATATCTGGAATTTTTAATGCTTTCGCTAGATCAGAAATCATCTAATTATTATTCTACCTTACCACCGGATTTTTCGATCTTTTCTTTTGCTGCGGTCGAGTACCAAAAACCTTTAACATTAAGAGATGTTTTAATATCTCCTCGGCCCAATATTTTAATAAAATCTACAGAATCCTTTGACTTTAACTTTGTTCTAACTTCATCCACTGTTATATCCGTGGACTTACCTGCCATTCTAACTAAGTCGGCCAAATTAATTGCGACTACTTTAAACTGTCCATGTGCTTTAAATCCTTTATGATAAGGTGTCTTTCTAACTAAAGGCGTTTGTCCTCCTTCAAACCATGCATGAGGTTTAGTACCTTGTCTTGCTTTTTGTCCTTTTGTTCCAAGACCTGTTGTGTGTCCACCTTTACCTGAGCCGTGACCACGACCAACTCTTTTTCCACGTGATTT
>JAUPVU010000007.1 GCA_030916925.1 Patescibacteria group bacterium | reverse complement strand
TTCCACTTCCTATACTTATTAGAAACATCGGAAAAATTGACCTAGGAGAAACAGGGGCATCATACTTGGCAGGCTTACTATTAATAATGGCCCTTTCTGCAGTCGGGATAATGGTCTCTTCTTTCTTTAAAAACCAAATCGGCGCATTTTTAGTCTCAGTTTCGGTAGTCTTTTTACTATATATAATCTCAAACCAATCCGCCGTTAGTAACCTACCAGAACCACTTTCAAGCTTTATATACCAACTTGGATTAAATAACTATTACAACTCCATGATAAGGGGAGTTCTAAAACTCGGAGACATACTATATTTTGGCCTTCTCACCTTTATTGCAGTATCAATTACCTACGTAAATTTACAAAAACAGAGAATCTCTAATAAAAAAGAGTTATATAAAAAGGCCGTTTTAATAATATCTGCCGTTACCTTACTTTCTTTTGGAGTAATTTACCTAAGTCAAACCTATCAATTTAGAGTAGATCTAACCGAAAGTAGAAAATATACCTTATCCAATTCTACAAAAGAAGTCTTAAATAAAGAGGGAAAAGTAAAAATTGATGTCTATGCCTCAGAAGGAATGCCGCAAGAATTCAAAACTGCATTTGATGAAGTTAAAAATATATTAGAGGATTACAAACTAGCTGGACAAGATAAATTGGAGATAAGTTATTTAAATCCTAAAGATAATGAAGCTAACTTAAGACAACTCGGCATCACACCAATTCAATTTAGTATTGTCGGAGATGATCAATACTCAACAAAAGAAGGTTACTTAGGACTTGTAATGAAGAATGAAGCCGGAGATAAAACACAAGTTATCCCTTACGTACGAAACGCAGAAGATATTAATAATCTAGAATATCAAATCACACGAATGATTAATAAAATTAAACAAAGCGAGCCAACGAAGTTAGCTTTTGCCAGTGGAAATGGCGAATACGGTGAATTCGAAGAATACGGCCTATTTGCTCAATTATTAGGCGATAATTTTGAAGTAGAGTCTAAGTATATTCCAGCGGCTGATGTAAAACCTGAAGAAACAACCAAAGAAGCTGAAACTGGTAAGTTTACGCTTGAAGGTACAAACACTCTTTTAATAGCCAATCCTGCAGTCAAATATACTGATGAAGCACTCAAAACAATTAAAGATTTTCTCAATAAAGGTGGAAAAGTAATTTACACAATAGATGGACAAAATGTCGCTCCAACAGGACAAAACCAGGCCTTTGCTTCAGATGAAGCTCCACAAGGTGACTTATTCGCAGACCTAGGAGCAAAATTTACTACCGACACTCTGTACGACCTATCGTCCTTTCAAACTGTTGGAGTCACAACAGAGACTGGAGCTCAAATTCCGGTTCCATATCCTTTATTTCCAAGGTTAAATAGAAAAGATGCCAGTATTCAAACTATGCCATTAGTCTTGCAGGCAGTCTGGCCTAATACTATAAATATAGAAGATCAAAATAATTGGAAAATCCTCTATGAATCAACTGCAAGAGCTGGCGTACTAACAGGTTTTCTAAATACAGATCCTGGACAAAACTTTTCTCAAGAAAATTTAAAAAGCTATCCTGTTGTCGCCTATAGAGATTTTGATAATGGTGGAAAATTAGTGATGATAGCTAATGCAAGAATGTTTGCGAATGACTACATTAGAAATGATGAATCTCTAGCGGTCTTCGCTTTAAGCTTATCGGAATCATTAGGAAACAACATAAAGTTATCTGAAATCAGAGCTAAAAACCTATTTACGTCTAACTTCGCAAAATTAGATGATAAAGATAAAAATCTTATTAGATTTGGAGCACCAATAATATCAGTCGCCCTACTTGGAATATTAGGCGCCTCTAGAATTTATAGAAAGAAGAGATTAGCTAAATACGTAAATTCTTTTTAATCGTCTACTAGACGCTAGTATTAGAGCAATTATTCAGAGATACTATAATTGTGAAATGGCGTAAAGAATCCCCTCGTAAAAAAATATTGGCAATACTATCTATAATTTCGGCAGTCGCTATATGGGGAGTCGCTACATCCATAGTAAAAGATACTGTCCAGATCATTCCACCTTACTCTTTTCTATTTTTACGATATTTACTATCAGGGATAATAACTATCCCACTATTTTTCTATTTAATCGCAAAAGTTAAATTCGATCAAAAGAGAATTATTAAAATAGTAATAGCGTCTACTCTAGGTTACGTACTAGCGATATCTCTATATTTCATTGCTTTAACACAAACAACCTCTGTAAATGCCAACTTAATTTCTTCTCTTACTCCCCTTCTCCTAACCGTTTTAGCATTCTTAATTCTAAGAGAACGAATAAAAGGTCACCAAATTGAAGGATTGTTAATAGCATTTATTGGAACATTTATTATTATCATCGAACCACTACTCTTTAGAAATGCTTCTTCTGAATTATCTAGATTAGCGTTTCTTGGAAACATAATATTATTTCTTGGCGTAATTGCTGACGCCTTTTATAACATTTATATAAAAAAATACATATTAACTGACCGTGTAATAACTCCCTTCCGTTTGATTATTATCGGTTATGTTGTAGCGCTAGCAGTATTCACCCCGCTTGCCCTTGTCGAGCAATATTCTATCTATAGTGCAAAAATTGATGACCCAGTATCTAAAAAATCATGTAAAATCGCCGACTATGACGCAAATATATACAGTAATGAAGTTGGTTGTGATACGTATGGATGCTATTACCAACCAGACAAAGAATACTTTTGCGCTAATGACTTTCCTAAAACCACCTTCACTAAATTTGTACAAAACAATCTAAGCGATTATTTAAGCCCCGGAACTCTAAGTAGCATATTATTTATGTCTTATGTTTCTGGAATCCTAGCCTACATCTTATTTGCTATGGGGTTACGAGAGTTAAATGCATCAAAAGCGTCTATTTTATATTACTTACAACCCGTTTTTGGCGTACCATTTGCTATGTTATATTTATCTGAACATATTTCGTCTATGTTTATTGTTGGTGCTATACTAATACTCTCTGGCGTAATTTGGGCCGAAAAACATCAAATAAAGAAATAATATGGAATACCTTATTTTGTCTGACAGCCACTTTGAAGTTGGCACAAAAACAGTAAAAATAAATTTTTATACGAATTTAATCTCAAAATATGACAACATTATCTTAAATGGAGATTTTTATGAAGCTAAGTTCATAAAACCAAACACATTTTTAAACAGCAAGCTAAAACCCCTTCTAGATGCCTTACATTCTAAAAATGTCGTTTATTTGTATGGTAATCATGATCCTGAAGTCGACGCAAAACGAGTCGCCGAATATATATCTAACGAACAAGCAATATATAAAAAAGTTGAAATTAACGGCCAAAAATACCACATCGAACACGGAAACCGGCTTGCACCTCCTGATTCGGATAACTATCCAGACTGGTTGCTTCGACCTATGAATTTTATTGGAGGGATGATTCAGAAGTTCCTCCCTTTCGTAACGATGTATATGGGCACGAAATGGAATAACTCAGTTATAGAAAAACGTTATAACGACGGTATTATTAAGCAAAACGAGCTATTAATATGTGGCCATACTCATGTAACTGTTAACCGACCCGAAATCAATTATATAAACTCAGGTTCTTCGATGTTTAATGGTGGAAACTACATAGTAATCAACGAAACGGGTTATAAGATTTACCCATTTAGGTGTCTCGACAATTGTTGATGAAACCTGCACAATCTGATAAACTTTCTACGTTATGAAAACAGGAATACACCCAGAATATCAAAAAGCAACCGTTACATGTTCGTGTGGCAACACATTTGAAGTAGGTACTACCGTAAAAAACATTAACGTTGAAATATGCTCAAAATGCCATCCTTTTTGGACTGGTGCTGAAAAATTTGTCGATATGGAAGGAAGAGTAGATAAATTCAAGAGAAAACAAGACACTGCAGAAAAAGAGCGAAATAAGCGAATTCTTGCAATTAAAGAGAAGATAGCAAAAGAAAAAGCTAGAAAAGATGCGCCAAAATCTTTGAAGGACATGCTTAAAACACTTCAATAGATCCCGTTTGACCAATATAAAATGTTAGATATAGCAATAAGATCTCTTAAAGCCCAAGTCGAAGAACTAAAATCCAAAGCCGAGGAAACTAAAAAGATGCTTGAAACTCCTGATTTTAAAGAAATGGCTGAATCTGAGCTGTTAGCGATAAACACCCAAATACAAGAGCTAGAAAGCACGATATATGAAATGGAAACTGGGACACCATCAAATAAAGATAAAGCTGGCGCAGCTAAAGGTCTAACTGGAGACTGTATTGTAGAAATACGTGCAGGAACAGGTGGCGATGAGGCAGGTCTTTTTGCCGGAAGCCTATTTGTAATGTATTCTAGGTTTGCTGAAATGCGTAAATGGAAAGTCCATTTAATTTCCAAAAATGAAGGTGGAATTGGAAATATAAAGGAAATTGTCTTTGAAATAAAAGGTCGCTCAATGCCTTCTCCTTATGAAATGCTCGAATATGAAAGTGGAACCCATCGTGTGCAAAGAGTGCCTGTAACCGAATCTGGTGGCAGAATTCATACATCTACTGCAACGGTTGCGGTACTTCCAATCGTTGAAGAAAAAGAGCTGACAATTCGTACAGAAGATTTACAAGTTGATACTTTTAGAGCTGGTGGAGCTGGTGGACAACACGTTAATAAAACAGAAAGTGCAATTAGAATCACTCACCTACCCACTGGTGTTGTAGTCCAATGCCAAGACGAAAGAAGTCAGCATAAAAATAAAGAAAGAGCTATGTCGACATTACGTTCAAAATTATTTGAAATAATGCAAAGACAACAAAAAAGTGATTTAGCAGAAATTAGAGCTGATCAAGTTGGCACTGGTGATAGGTCAGAAAAAATTAGAACTTATAACTTTCCTCAAGATAGAATTACTGATCATAGAATAAAGAAAAGCTGGTTTGGAATTAATAAAACATTAATGGGTGAAATTCTGGATATGGTAAATGATACAAGAATTGCAATGAAAGAAAATCCTGACTTAGTAAATGCTGTAGGTGACGACGATTAAATTAAATAAATTCCAACCGAATTGCGAATAACAACATCCCACTAGTGAAATCCCTATGGAAGGACTTCCACTATATGCTATTGCTCAATTGACTGTAATCGTGCCTTTACTGTTACGCGCTCACCATCCCTATCTATAATGATCTCAATATCTCTATCCGTTGGCTGATTTAATACTACTTTTGATAGCGTATTATCGTCATCATCTAAGGCAATTCCACCAATTTGTGTAATGATATCGCCTCTTCTAATACCTGCTTTACTTGCAGGAGAATCTGCTACAACCCTTAAGATATAAGCCCCAGCTGGAATATTTTCTGTCTCAGACAACTCCTTAGAAATTATTTCGGCTTCAACCCCTAAGAAAGGTCTAGTAATTTTTCCACTCGTTTTAAATTCGTCTATCGTAGCTTTTAACCCATTCACCGGAATTGCAAACCCAATATTTTCAGCACCCTGAGAGATTGCAACGTTTATACCAATAACTTGTCCATCGATATTTAAAAGTGGACCTCCTGAATTACCTGGATTTAGGGCTGCATCAGTTTGAATTACGTCCTCAAGTAGCTCTGTTTCACCAAAAAGACCACTTTGCGCAATTATTCCGCGCCCCAAACCAGAGACGATACCTTTTGTGGCGCTGTTTCCAAATTCACCTAAGGCATTGCCTATCGCTATGACCGTCTGGCCGACTTGTATGTGATCTGAGTCGCCAAGTGTTAAGAATGGGAGTTTGTTTCCTTCTGTATCTATTTTCAATATAGCAAAATCGTAGATTGGTGATCTCGTTATCTCAGCAACTTCATATCTTGCCTCATTCTCACCGATTACAACGCTGTAGGTTACTTCTTCATCATCCACTACATGTTTGTTAGTAAATATGTAACCCTGCTCACCATCAACTATAAAACCCGTACCTATGGAATCTTCTGATTGGATTGGTCCTCTTCGCGAATCAAAATATTCCTCAGTTCGCACAACAGACACTACTGCCGGAGTCGCACTTTTTACCACATCAATAACGGCGTTCTCTTCATCCACAACTTTGACTGTAACTCGGTCGTTTGGTTGTAATACATTCACTAATCCGGGATTTTCTACCCCATTTAAAGCGTCTTTAATTGACTCGAATGGTTTTGATACAATTCCTCCAAAACCTCGATTCATGTTTAAAAGAATATATAAGACTACTAAACAGATTCCTAATATAATTAGTTTTCTTTTTTCGGTCATTTGTTAAAGTGATTTAACTATTTCAACTGCTTTATCTAATTGGACGTCTTTAAGATTTTTAATGTCCTCATCTGTAAAATCTACAATGAGGTCAGGTTTAATTCCACCTTTTATTTCTTTTCCTTCGTTGTCTTTTTCGTTATATTTACTGTCTTCAAAATCTGAGTTATATTTATCAATCCAGTTGCCATCTGGTGTCAGCCATTTCGCTATTGTTACGTGTAAAGATGCTCCATCATTGAATTCTTCTGCTTTTTGAACACTTCCCTTTCCATAAGATCTCATTCCAACAACTTGTGCATTTGCCTCTTCTTTTAGCGCAGCTGTAACAATTTCTGCGGCTGAGGCTGACCCCTCATTAATAATTACAACAAGTGGCACAGGTTTTGCTACAAATTTTCCTTTTCTTTCAACTTTGTAATCTTTTGACGTTCCATCCGATGATTCTTCTTTTACCACAGTTACACCCGTATCGATAAATTCGGATGAAATGTGGACCGAAGACTGCAAATATCCTCCAGGATTATTTCTTACATCAAGAACAATTCCCTTTAGATTAGGCATTTGGTCTATAATTTCTGAAATTGCCTTATCCCACTCTTTATTAGTTGTTTCGCCAAATCTAGTTAATTTAATAAGTGCAACACCTTCACCTTTGTCTTCCCAAGTAACGCTATCTACTTTGATAGTTTGTCTTGTAACTACAACATCTTTAGGAAGATCAAAGCTGTCTCTGTATATATTCAATGTAACTGAGGTACCAGCTTGTCCTCTAATTTTTGAAACTGCCGTATTGATTGTGTATCCAGTTGTATCTTCTCCGTTTATAGCCAAAATATTATCTCCAGCCATTAGTCCAGCTTCTATTGCGGGTGAATTAGCCAACGGAGATTGAATAATTAATCTTTTGTCTTCATCGTAACCGAGTTGCGCGCCAATTCCTTCATATAATCCATTCAAGGAATCTAAACTTTCTTTATTTTCTTCGGTATTTAAGTATGTTGTATATGGATCCCCTATTGCATCAACCATTCCATGAATTGCTCCGTCTAATAAGTCCGATGGATTAAGAGGTTTTCTAACATGCTTTTGGTTTAACATATCCCAGACTTCCCAAAACCTTGCGAAGTCTACATCTTTAGGTATTTCGGCTTCTTTATTTTTAATTTCAATTGGAATAACTTCTTTTTTTATATTTACGTCGTAACCTTTAGAGCCAAAATAGTAACCGCCGATTGCTGCGCCTAAAAGTAAAAACAACGTTGTTATAATATTTTGTATTCGCTTAACGTCCATAACTATCTATTTATAACTGATTAGAGATGTAATATCAAATGAGTAGTTATTAAGCCAATCTGGCACTTTTTCAGTTGGAATAACTAACCTAGAATATTCACTGTCATACCAAACAACACTGCCTTCATTATTCCTAAATAAGTCTTTGAGATTCTTGGTTATCTTAATATCACCGTATCCAAAAATTATTCCAAGTGCTGCATTAAATGTTATTAAAGATTGAAAATGAGCATAGTCAGTTGAAAATGCAAAAATTCCTTTAGCACCTAGAGCAGAAATGATTGGGTACGTTTCGCTATCAATTTGTTCCACTACGACAATTTTATCTTTAAATTGATCTTTGTCTGGATTCTCGATAAATTTATGCGGGTCTTCTAAATAAGCTAACTTTGAAATCTGAGAGGGCCCTTTACCAAGAAGTAGATTAATTACTAGTGCCTTTTCTTTTACTACTAAAGAAGTACTAGTTTTATCAACCACTGTGCCAGGAAACATTGCCGTAACGATTTGTTTGGGCTCGGTACTAGTATCATTGTTTGTTTTTATATAAATATTCTTGTCGTCGATATTCGTCACGACTCCAGAAGTACCAGCTTTAATGGATTTTTTCTTCAACTTTCCAGATGTGGATAATACTGTATCTTCTGTTACTTCCTCGCCTATCGTTACAAGTAATTTACCCTCGAAAGGAATTTCGACTAGATTTTCTCCTCCGGTTAATTCGATTTCAGCACCTAATTCAAGATAATCACCAACATTAATATCAAGTTTGCCATTTTTATGTTCGGTAAGATAAAAAATATCTTTATACTGAATTTTATCTTTAATCATCTTGTTTACTTCGGGCATCTAAATAAACTCCATTACTACAACCTAGCACTTCTAAATCAACCTTATTCTTAGGGTCATCCAATTTAATAGTTAATGTTTGTTTTTCATTAATTTTAAATTTGGTTATTTTTTTGAGATCGTGTTTTTCTTCTGGTTTTTTTTCATCAATATATAAATCCAATTTATCTTCGGTATTTGGAATAACAACTAATTTTTGGTCAATATGAATTGGATTGGTCTTAAAAAAACTGACTGGATCAGTTTTTGAATGAATTAAAGCCGCTAAAGTTGGAATCATAAAACAGCCATAATCATAAGTAAACTCAAAAATATGATTGATATCACAAATGTTTGCAAATTCTTCGACCACGAGTGGCCTAATTTTACGTTCAATATCATCATCTAAATCCTCAAAAGTTACGATAAATTCCTGCAAATGCGCTTTTGGATTTATAGAGTTTTGAAAATGCTGTCGTATACGATAACGAGTAATCTTATCTACTACCTTAGAGTCAAAATCCTCGTTATACGCTACAAAATTTGCGTATCTATTTAATAACTCCGGTTCATTCTTAAATGCTTCAAAAGCATTATCAAAGTTAATAAAAAGGACACGATCGCCAAGACTAGTTAGTATTTGTTGAAAGCTGTACGTTTGCCAATGCTCGATATCTTTAATTTGACCGTTAAAAACAGCAATTTTATCAGCAGAATCAAACTCTATGGGTGATATTTCTAAGTTATGACAAAGAATATCTTTTAATCTAGTAGAGTCCATTGTATTGAAAAATGGATCAGCACTATAAGTATGTTTAATAAAAGCCCTATTTATTACTGAAAAAGGATCTACATCCAATACAACGGCACTTATCCAATTATTAGAAACGAAAAGGGACAGAAGCATAAGATCATTCTACCTTATTAGCTTAAAGTGTGTCGATCTGTGAAAGGAATCATAGCTAGAAACCTAGCTTTTTTGATTTCGTTTTGAAGTTTTCTCTGAGCCTTTGCAGAAATTCCAGTGATTGATGATGGAAGAACCTTAAATCTGCTACTCATAAATTTTAATAATAAAGATGGATTTTTATATGTAATTTCCATCAATTTTATTTTCTTTAAAGCAGCATCTGCCTTTGGTCTTACTTCTTTTCTTTTTTGCTTTTGTTTTTTACCTTTTGCCATATATTAATTAAAACTTTGTGTCGGTAGGATTACTGGCAGGTGTATCTGTACCTAAATCAAATGCTCCACCGATTTCATCCATTCCGATATCTTCTACGTTATCTTCGGTTGCGTGGATTTCTCCACTATTACCACCGTCTCTTGGACTAGAGAGTATAAACATATCACTTGCGACTACTTCGGTTCTTCTCATCTTTTGGCCTGTTTTTTGGTCGTCCCAAGCCGTTGTTGATAATCGTCCTTCTATCCAAACTTTGCTACCTTTTTTCAAAATCTTTGCGCAAATTTCAGCTAATTTCGACCACGCTACAACATTCGTAAACTCTGCAGACTCTACAACATTTTGTGAAGAATCTTTGTACTTTCTATTAGTTGCAACTCCGAAAGTTGCTATTGGAGTTCCGCTAGATGTGTATCTAAGCTCTGGATCTCTTGTTAAGTTACCAATTAAAAATACTTTGTTTAACGATCTTGTAGACATTTTTTCTCCTTATTCCCTTTTTTATAAACTATTTAATAAACTTAAATTATCAGGCAGTAATGAAATAATTTTAAGATTTTTATTAAATCTATTATTCCTCAGCTTCAACTAAACTTAACAAATTTCTAACAACGCCCTCTGTGTGATTTAGATATGTTACTACCGAATTTACCTTAAGTGAGTCGATATCAAGCTTGTTTATGTGGTAATACGCTTGCTCGAATTTTCCTACTTTATAAGCCAAATTCTTTAAACCCCAGTCATCTATAACCTTAATTTTGCCCCCTAATTCAGTGACTTTATCGCTTAAACCTTTAAAAATAGCGTCTAAATCGGCCTTTTTTAGGTCTGGACTGTACATAATTACTAATTCGTATGAGTTCATAACACGAAAAT
Source organism: Patescibacteria group bacterium (assembly GCA_030916925.1). Lineage (GTDB taxonomy): Bacteria > Patescibacteriota > WWE3 > 2-01-FULL-39-13 > 2-01-FULL-39-13 > JAUPVU01. The sequence goes on along the minus strand of JAUPVU010000007.1, from coordinate 5,110 downwards.
AATAGCATGGAAATATTGAGCAAGCAACGCTTTTTGAGGATTAATACCAAGCGAAGGTATAGAAAAATTAAACTTTAGCTATACCTTCGCCTGTTTAATTTTTACTTTTGAAGTCTTTCTGCTTCGTCTTTTGATAAGATCTTGAATAATTTCAATTCTTTACCATCTTTATTCAAAACAGCTTTTGCTGCTAATCTTCCATTCTTCATAGTAACTACTTCAACTGCTGATTCTTCTACTTCAACAGATGCTTTAATTTGAACGCTATAAAATGTAACCATTAAATATCACCTACTTTCACAATTTTAAAATTCATAAAAGCAATAATACTATATTTTAAGTTCAAATTGTCAAAAAAGGAGTTTGTGATAATATTCTCACGGAAGATTTGATACTCCCGAGTTCGTTCTTCCACAATCTAACACGGAGACGGAATAGACAAAATTTTGTTAAACCTCTGATATAATTTACCGGATGAGTCAATTAGCGGTAGGAATTGTTGGTTTACCAAATGTCGGTAAATCTACATTATTTAATTCAATATTAAAACGCGAACAAGCATTAAGTGCGAATTATCCTTTTGCCACGATCGATCCTAATATCGGAATTGTGGATGTTCCAGATAGTAGACTCGAAGACCTTCAACAAGCTGTATTAAAAGAAACTGGAAAACTCCCCCCAATTGTTAGATCAACTATAGAATTTGTTGATATCGCAGGCCTTGTTAAAGGTGCCAGTAAAGGCGAAGGACTGGGAAATCAGTTTCTATCTACCATTCGAGAAGTCGATATGATTATTCAGGTCGTGCGGGATTTTAGTGACGAAAATATAATCCGCGAGCACAGCAAAAATCCAAATGATGATACCGACGTAATAAACAGCGAACTTTTAATTAAGGATTTAGAAACAATCGAGAAGAAAATAAAAACTGTAAGCAAAGGAACAGCCGCTCATAAGGAAGCTGGAATAATGGAACAAGTTAGACAATTAGTCTCAAGTGGAAAATTTGCATATGATATTCGTGCTCTTTTGGATGAAAAAAACTATAAGGAATTTATTCGCCCACTCTACTTACTAACAGACAAAGAAATGGTTTATGTCTTTAATGTCGATGAAACTGATGAAAGGTTAAAGGAATCAACCTTTGCCGAGTATAAAGGCCATTTAGCAACTTATATAAACGCTAAATTAGAATCAGAGTTATCTAGCTTAAGTGCAGAAGACCAACAATCTTACTTAGCCGAACTTGGCATTCCAATATCGGGATTGGATAAGGTTATTAAAATCTGCTACCAAAAGCTCGGTTTAATCTCATTTTTAACGGCAGGAGAAAAAGAAGTAAGAGCTTGGGAAATTCATAGAGGAATGACGGCTCAACAGGCTGCGGGGCGGATTCATGGTGATTTTGAGAAGAACTTTATAAAGGCTGAAGTAATTAAATTCGCAGACTACATCGCAGTCGGCAGCCGCCCCGCAGCACGCGACGCAGGCAAACTAAGACTAGAAGGAAAAGAATACATAGTCCAGGATGGAGATGTGATTGAATTTAAGATAGGAAGCAATTAGCTAATACGTACAACTACTTGTCCTCCAGAAGTATCATTTACAAGATAACCTTTTGATGTAATTTCATCTCTTAGTGTGTCAGATTTCTTCCAATCACCATCTTTTCTAGCTTTTTCTCTACTCTCCACTAAAACTTTGATTTCTTCAGGGAGAGCTATATTTACAGATTTTGATAAATTCTCAACCTTTGACTTTAAATTTAATCCAAACACTTCATCAAATTTCATAACAGTTACAAATCTATCTGCACCAGAAACTTTCTTATCTCGTAGGAGCTCCCACATAACGGCAAGAGCTTGAGGAGTATTAAAATCATTGTTTATAGCTTCAAGGAACTTATCACTATAATCGATATTAATTTCACCATTCTCATCCATCCTTCCTTTTTCAAGAAACAGATTATCAATCAAAATATTGTAAGCATTGTCTGCACCCGCCAAAGACTCCCAAGTAAAGTTCAATTGTTGTCTGTAATGTGTTCCAAGCATGTGATATCTAAAGACCATTGGATCAAAACCTTTAGAAATAACATCTTCCAGGGTATAAAAGTTGTTCAATGACTTGCTCATTTTCTTTCCGTCGACGGTCAAGAAATTATGATGCATCCAATATTGAACAACATCATGACCACAAATACCGTAGTTTTGTGCGATTTCATTGGGATGATGGATCTCTAGATGATCAATTCCTCCTGTATGAATATCGATTCTCTCTCCTAAATTTGCCATGGAAATCGTCGAACACTCAATATGCCATCCCGGAAAGCCATCTCCCCAAGGACTATCCCAATGCATTGTGTGATTTGCATGGTCACCTTTTCTAAAGACCCAGATAGCGAAATCAGCATTATTCTTTTTGTTTGGATGTGTAATCAAACCTTCCCTACTTCCCTGCAATTTATCTTCTAGATTTTGATTGGAAAAAGGATTGTAGTTTGGAAGTTTTGCTACATTAAAATAAACGCCAAGCTCTGTAACATAAGCATATTCATTAGCAACTAACTTCTCAATGTTAGAAATCTGTTCTGCAATACTTTTGTCACTTGCTGCTCTTTCCACAATGTTTGGACGGATGACATTCATTTTATCCATTGTTGAATAAAATTCTTTCTCGTATTTTCTGGATATTTCCTCCACAGTCAAATTATATTTGCGAGCGCCTTTTTCCATCTTATCCTCGCCCTCATCGCTATCAGAAACCAAATGCCCAACATCGGTTACATTTTGCACATGATTAACCTTATAACCATTAAATTGCAGTGCGCGTTTGACTAAATCATCCCCAACATATTTCTTAATGTGTCCGATATGTGTATGGTCGTAGACTGTGAAACCGCATGTATACATACTCACCGAATCACTTTTGATAGGAACAAAAAGCTCCTTTTTTTTAGTTAGAGAGTTGTATAAATATAAATCAGACATGTAATTATTTTAGCAGAATTAAATCGGATCCCGTTTATATGGTTGTCCTTCCCTGTATCGCGTCGCTAAGCGTCCTCTCATCGGCAAATTCGATATCGGCCCCCATCGGTAAACCCTTTCCTATCCTACTTACCTTAATAGAATCACCATAATTCTTAACGAGTTCACGATTAATGTACATCGAGGTCGACTCGCCTTCCATAGAAGTACTTGTAGCTAAAATTATTTCGCTAACTTGTACTCCAGCTTCCCCTAACAAAGATAATCGATTAAATAACTGAGGAATAAAAATTTCGTCTGGCCCAACACCAGCAATTGGATTTATAAAACCATGTAAAACGTGGTACACGCCTTTATAGCCGGATTTCTCAAGCGCAATGACATCTAGTGGACTTTCCACAACACAAATCGTCTGACGGCCTCTGGATGGGTTTGCACACACACTGCAAAGTTCATCCTCGGCAACATTAAAACATTCTTTACAAATTTTTGTGTTCTCTTTGATCGAATTGACGGATTCGGAAAATCTTTTAACATCATCTAGTGGCAAACGAAGAACATAAAAAGCTAACCTTTGCGCTGTTTTAGGACCAATTCCAGGCAACATTTCAAAAGACTCGACTAAATCTTGAATTGATTTCGGTAAATCCATATTAAGGAATTATATCAGCATATGCAGTAGCAAATGTATCAATATTATTTGGGAGATGAGCGATGGTGAAAATTGTTTTCGACCTAAACTTCCTAGGTCTCATCAGGCGCTATGCGCGAACAACACGGAGTGAAAGCAAAGAATAAGATTAGATAATGATCGAATTGATCATCAAATTCTTAAGCTTTAGCGCTTCCACTTCGTTCTTGCAAACTTCTTTGTACCCCAATTTAGAGATCCCTGAGCTAGCATATGCACATTAAGCTATTCCTGGTAAGTGTCTTTCGACCTTACTCATCAATAGCGCCATGTCTTGCGACTTTGGCAGTCTTGAGCTTTCTTCGGGCTCGTGTTGGGCGGCTATGTTAGCCGATCGTGACCTTCAGGCCTATCTGATCTTTCGACCAGTAGTAGATGCCAAAGTCGGCACCTGGTCCGTACAACACTTCCATACCAACCCCGTATGAGCGGTTGGCATCCTTTGCTTGGATACCACAGTTGTAGACCTCTTTGGCAGTGGCATCACCAACCTTAAAAGCCGTGTACGGCAACACGAACTTCCAGTACGCGCTTCCGTTGGGGAAGCTCCAATACTGGTACTGTCCAGCTTTTACAAGCTGAGTTACTGCCTCAACAACTTCGTTCGGGACATTTGGTCCTGCTGTGATTTCCAACTTGAATTGCGGTGCCATGTTGCTTTACAACCTTTCCTGGGCTATGCCCATAAGTTTCATTCTCCCAAGCGGGAAAAAGCTCCAGACTATCTGAAGAAACAACTCACTCTTCATGAACTGATTCCTCAGATAATCCTTTTTTAAGTTTGCAAATTGTTAATGTACTTTTTGAGACTTTTTTAGCGAGGTGCTAAAAAGCTCGAATAATCAATGAATTGCTATTCAAACCTTCTAACTTATGGCTACAATTATAGCACATAACCTATAGTAAATCAAGCAGCATAATGGAATCTATACATACGGGATTTACGACTATTCTGAAATAGCTTCTAGTGAGTCACCAAATACGTTATTAAATACATCCGCTAATGGAGTTTTATTGGAAGTTATCACGTTTTTATCAGTTAATTTTGTTGCATCAGGATTTTTCTCATTTAAATCACAATGCAAAACGACTTGCGAACCATTAAGTGAGGTTGATACTTCTTCGATGATATTTCTGATTTTGTTACCTAGTACCCTCTCTTTATGAAATGAATATGATGCCGATAAGGTAAGATTCTTTCCATCGAACATTTTTAATTTACAGGAACTTAATATCAAATAAATCGAATGGTTTGTTTCTTTTAGTGAATCGATTAATTTCTTATAAGGAAAGTCTTTTGAGACCATTGGCTTTGTGATTTCCTTCGAAACTGCAAGTTTCTCAAATGATTAATTAGGTGATTCCTCAAAGGTTTTCTCTTTAGTTTACAAAACAGCCGATATTCACTAATCCACAATAATAGAAATAT
>JAUPVU010000095.1 GCA_030916925.1 Patescibacteria group bacterium | reverse complement strand
GTGAATACTTTGATAAATAAAAATTGGGATATAAATCCCCATCACAGCTTCAGCAAATGATCTTAATGTATTTGTAATAAATAAGGCTTTGGATTCAGTAAAATAGTGTTCTCCAAGAATATAGCTAGAGTAGTTTTTTGCTGCAGGATTATGTTGCATCTACTAGAAGTCTATCAAAAATATTGACTTGAGTTCGCCCAGTGTTAACCTTTCTTACATATATGAAAACGAAATTTAATGAAGTTCCGGTACAGCTAAATTTACCCGAAATAGAATTAAAAATCCTAAAAGCTTGGAAAGACAATAATATCTACGAGAAGGTTAAAGAAAAATATAAAACTGCTCCTGAAAAAGTTTATTATGATGGTCCGATTACAGCCAATGCTATGCCTCACTACGGTCACATAATACCTTGGACTGCTAAGGATGTTATACCAAGATATTGGACAATGACTGGGAATTTTGTTTCAAGAAATATTGGGTGGGATTGCCAAGGTCTTCCTGTCGAAATGGAAGTTGAGAAAAGATTAGGATTCAAATCAAAAAAGGAAGTTGAAACCTTTGGAATCGAAAAATTTAATCAGGAATGTAGAAATTCGGTAATGGAGTATAGAGATGCTATGTGGAAGTACGAAGAACGAATTGGAAGATGGATAGAACCCACTGATACCTATGAGACTATGTCGCCAAAGTATATTGAAAGCGTTTGGTGGTCACTAAAAGAGTTGTACAACAAAGATCTATTGTATGAAGGCTTAAAGGTTGTTCCATATTCTGCTAGAGCTGGAACACCGTTATCCAATTCAGAAGTGGCTCTTGGTGGCTATAAGGAAGTGGTTGATCCAGCGGTTACGATAAAATTCAAAGTCAAAGGCAAGGATGAATTTCTTCTAGCCTGGACAACAACCCCTTGGACTTTACCTGGGAATCTAATGCTGTCAGTAGGTCGAAAAATCACATATTGTAAGGTTCGTTCGAATGATGAAGTTTTTATTCTAGCCAAAAATTGTGTAGAGAGAGTCTTCAAAGATCAAGATTTTACAATTATTGAGGAATTTTCTGCGGATAATTTAATCGGGATGGAATATGAGCCACTTTTTGACTACTTTGAAACCAAAAGAAATGAAGGATGTTTTAAGGTTATTTATGCAGACCATGTTACAACCGATGACGGAACTGGACTAGTTCACCTTGCTCCATATGGAGCAGAAGATTTTGATATATTTATGAAGCTTGGTATTAAGATATTTGATTATCTTGACACAAATGCTGCTTTCAACAATTTAATACCAGAGCTTGAGGGAAAATTTTACAAACAGGGGAATCCAATAATAATTTCACAGTTAACTGAAAAGGGTTTCTTATTTAAAGTCGAAGATTATTCTCACCAAATGCCTATGTGCTGGCGCACCGATACTCCTTTAATATATAAACCAGTAAAGAGTTGGTATGTTGCAGTTACTAAAATACGAGATCAATTACTATCAGAGAACGAAAAAATAAAATGGGTACCTGAGAATATAAAAAATGGAAGATTTGGTGTCTGGCTCGAGAATGCTAGAGATTGGGCACTAAGTAGAAATCGATACTGGGGAACACCGCTACCGGTTTGGATTAATGATGTCACGGGTGAGGTTATTGTAATTGGATCTTTTGAAGAACTAAGTCGACTAAGTGGTAAGGATCTTCCTGTTGATTTTGATCCACACATGCCTTTTGTTGATGAAATAACCTGGCAGGATGAAAAAGGAGGAACATTCAAACGAGTTAAGGAAGTTATCGATGTTTGGTATGACTCAGGTGCAATGCCATTTGCTAGACACCATTATCCTTTTGAGAATGTGGAAGATTTTAACCGTACTTTTCCTTCTGAGTACATAGCTGAAGGAGTGGACCAAACTCGGGGATGGTTTTACTCATTATTAGTTATAAATGTAGCCCTTTTTGCTAAGACACCATATGAGTCTTGTTTGGTAATCGGAATGCTTGGTGATGAACATGGTAAGAAATTAAGTAAGAGCAAGAAAAATTATCCTCCAGTAGATGAAGCCCTAACCAAATATGGCTCGGAGGCGCTTCGTTATTATATCTTGTCATCACCAATCGTTGAGAACGGCACTGCAAAATTCAGCTATCGCCTACTTGAAGAATCTAAGAGGGAATTTTTTCCAACAATATGGAATTCCTTTCGATATTTTGTGACTTACGCGAATCTAAAAGGATTTGAAATGAAAAACTTATCGGATTTAGAAAATAGTTTTACCATTCTTGATAAATGGATTTTACATAGAATGAATCAGATCACGCAAAACGTGAATTCGGATTTAACAAATCTTAGGTTAGTAGACGCTACAAGAGAATTTACAGTATTTTTAGATGACCTATCAAATTGGTACATTAGAAGATCGAGGGATCGCTTATCTGAAGGCGACGAGGTTTCTATGAATGTATTATTTTCCGTGCTTTATGATTTCGCGAAATTAATAGCGCCATTTATGCCTCTATTCGCAGAGGAATTATATAAAAATTTATCCGTGGCATCTGATCATGCTTTAGAATCAGTCCATTTGGAAAAATATCCAACAAGCGAAGTTACCATAGATGAAGATTTAATTAAGCAGATGGTGTTGGCAAGGCAATTGGCATCAGTAGCGAGCTCAGTCAGAAAAGAAAATAATCTACCAATTAGGCAACCGTTAAGTCTACTTGAGGTTAAGGTGTCTGAAGAAAAAACATCGTTGTCAGAAGAAGTTTTAGGAATTGTTAAAGATGAGATAAACGTAAAGAATATAGTTTTTGTTACTGAGTTTGTATTATCTGAAAAAAACTGGATAAATAAGGATGATAGTGGGGTCGAAATGAGATTAAATACTGATATGACAGAAGAATTGAAGCTTGAAGGTATTCTCCGAGAATTTATACGTGAACTTCAAAAGTTAAGGAAAGAGGCGAGCGTAGACTGGGATAAACAGGTAGATGTGACTTATCCTGCAGGAGAAGGGTATTCCGAGGTTATTGCAAAGTTTGAAGAGCAAATTAAACAGAAAACGTTAGTTAAATCCTTTATAAAAGGGAGTGAGTTTAAGATATACTAGAGTTTCTTGCTCTTAAATGTAAGATTAGCTAGACTATGTCGGAATAATAGTTAATTTATGGGCTTGTAGCTCAGTTGGTTAGAGCGCCTCAATGGCATTGAGGAGGTAAGGGGTTCGAATCCCCTCAAGTCCACCAAAACTTAGTAGATTAAAGGTTTATTGCTAAAGGTCGGTTATTTTGGTAATATTTCGTACGTACATATATGGATTTTGCAGTAATAAAGCTTAACGGCAAACAATTTATAGTAAAAAAAGGTGACTTATTAACAGTTGACCGAGTCTCTCTAGAAACACCTGTTCAGGTATTGGCTTTTGCGACTGATTCTTCAGTTGAGCTAGATTTAGAGAAATTAACCAAAATCGGACTTGAACTTGAAGTTATGTCAGATTTTAGAACCGCAAAAATTCAAGTTAGAAGATATAAGAGTAAATCCAGATACAGAAAGAATAAAACCCATAGGCAACCATTAACTATGTTAAAGGTTATTGATTTATCACCAAAAGGTGGAATTAAAATTGTAGAAAATAAGGGTAAAACCGAAAAACCTACTGAGGAACAAAAAGA
>JAUPVU010000094.1 GCA_030916925.1 Patescibacteria group bacterium | reverse complement strand
AGATCAAAAAGTTTTTCTCGAGGTCCAAGTTTAAAATTATCTATATCAAGTTCCCACCTACTTACTGAATCAGTTTCGGCAACATACAAATAGCAACTTGGAAAATCAATAGGGCAAAATACAGTTAATCCGTGTGGCTGATTTAATCCACTCAAAATCGCGAGATTTAAATCGGCCTTACCATCTTTATTTTTATCTTGAAGGACCATTACTTTGCCTTGATCTGTAATTGAAACATACATAGTCCCATTACTATCAAAAGCCATGACTCTAACTTTACCAAGTTGTTTAGCAAATACGCTGATATTAAAACCTTCTGGCAATTTTAAGTTGGATAATAGAGCTTCTTCATCAGCCGTTGGAACGACAAAAACTGCATTTGCGTCACCATTCCCATTTTGAGCTTGATTTCCGTTGACAGGATTGGTTACAACTTCAAATTTCTTAACCGCCTGTTTATAGGCAAAAAACATCAATAGCCCGATAATAACAACTAGTAAAATAGCGATCAGGTATTTTAAATACGGCCTTAAATTCATACGGCAATTATAGCAAGTTCGACGAATCAATAAAAAAAGTCTGTAATTATTACCTTCCCGGCAACGTGCTATGTCCTACAATGTTGTATTTGATTGCCATACGACCTTCTTCTTTTTCTATCGTAAAACAATATTCCCAATAGGCATCTAATACCAACGGCATTGCCATTTTGCATGTGTTATTACTAATTTCAAATGTTTCTGGATTGTATGGAGGCGCAAATGTTCCGTCGGTACCGCTCATTTCCAATACTTCGACCATTACTGATTCTTCATTTATTTCTAGCAGTTTTAATTTATAGGATGAAAATTCATTATGCATCGTATTTCCCAAATCATCAGGCATATTTTGTCCATTTAGTATAAATTCAGACCCTACTACCAGAACTTTATCTTCATAACCTGATACAACAGAATTCCAGGGCTCGGAATTCTCTACCACTGGCATCTTCCATATTATCGACTCAGACAATTCTTCTTTATTATCATCGATAACAACCCCACTATCAGTAACATGTCTCTCGACTATTTGTATAGGCTTTGGGGAATAGTACACAAGAAAAGCCCCTAATAAAAGAATAAGTATCACAACTAACAAAGCTGATGTTTTGGAAGATTTCATAATTTAATCGTAGCACTTTCTTAATAAAGTTATAAACCATCCTAAATGGTCGGGGTGAGAGGACTTGAACCTCCGACCTCACGCACCCCATGCGTACGCGCTAGCCAACTGCGCTACACCCCGTTGCGATTAAATTATATACTAAAATAACAATATGGATAATATTTCAGAAAGTCCACCAGATAGGTCACCTCTTATAAACCGCAGGACAGCAGTAAAAGGTCTCGTAGCTGCTGCAGGCCTTATGACTATTGCAGCAACCGGAATCTTATCTCCAGATGAATCAAAACAACAAGTTAGATCAATTGCCGAAAACATGAGCAATCTCGCTTTAATAAGATTGAAGCGTGTGAAATATGGCATTAATACAATCCCTGAAGCGACGAGAAGGCTTGATAAAACACTCCTAGAACTTAGATCTCAGGAATATGATCTTAGTTGTGAATTTTCGGCTACAACATACCTCCTAAAGGCACATGGTTTTGAATATACAGAAGATCAACTAATAGAAAAAACAACAACACATGAATTCCCTTGGAAAGGTGTTCACCCAGGGTTGAAAAACAAAAAACTAAATAATTCTGATAGATTTGGACAGCTTCCTCCAAATCCCTATGGAATTTATCCAGGTCCATTGAAGGAAATGTTAAGTAAACTTCCCGATATTAACAATTCAAATTTAAATCCACGAAGTTGGAACCAGCAAGTGATTCGAAATAATGAGACATATAAAAGTACTATTAAAGGATTACTAAGTTATGGTTGTCCAGTCGTTGGTTGGTTTAGCAATTCTGAAAACATAGCGGATATAAAGTCTGTCCAAGTAGGAGGGGAGGTACTGGCAACAAATCAACATGCTGCTTTAATAACTGCCTGTGGTATTGATGCTGAAGGAAATGAAATGTTGGAATACTTAGATCCTATCAATCCCTCGATATATTACTATATGACTTTGGACGAATTGTCAGAAAGAGCTGCCCCTGTGGGCTACAATCTTCTATCACTCTTACCGAAAGATAATGTGAATTAGTCTTATCGCTTTGAGTATTGAGGTTTCTTTCTAGCTTTTGTTAAGAATGGTTTCTTTCTCTCAACTTCTCTAGAATCTCTAGTCATTAAATCAGATGTTCTTAGAATTGCTCTTAATGTTTCGTCGTAGGCAACAAGGGCTCTCGCGACTCCAAGTCTTACTGCTTCAACTTGCCCCGTATTTCCGCCACCTTGAACTTTTATACTTCCACTGAATTTTGACTGAGGATGTGAAACCCCGATTGCATGAAATGGTTTTACCCACTCAAGTGCCGCTTCTGCCTCTGTAAAATAATCTTTTGCAGGTTTTCCATTAATAGTGAATTCGCCTTTTTCTGCGTATAACCATACTCTAGCAACTGCTCTTTTTCTTCTACCAGTTCCATTAAAAAAAGGCTTTTTCTCGGATTTTTTAGTCATGTTTAAATAGTCTTCAACTGTCCTTGATGAGGATGCTCCGCATCTGGATAAATATATAAATCAGCAAGTCTCACATCTCTTAATCTATTCTTTGGTAACATTCCTTTAACTGCTTCGCGAATCATTCTGTTAGGATTCGATTTTCTAACTTGAGCTGCTGTATGAGTTCTTAAATTACCAACATATCCAGAGTGTGATCTGTAAAGTTTAGCGTTATCTTTATTTCCAGTTAATACAATTTTCGCAGAATTAATCACTACAACTTTATCTCCAGAATTCATATAAGGTACATAAGTAGCTTTGTGCTTTCCCATTAATAAATGAGAAATCTGGGCTGCTGTTGAACCTAGGACTTTTCCATCTGCATCAATTAAATGCCAATTTTGTACAACTTCTTTTTTTGTAATTGCTCTAGTTACTTTCATTTATTTTTTCTTTTCAACTTTCTTTACTGGTTTTGCTTTAGGTTTTGACTTAGTAGCCACTTCGACATTAGGTTTCTTAGCTTTCGTTTTAGCTGCTGATTTTTCTTTTGGCTCGTCGATAACCATTTTAACATCATCAACCAGAGATATATAAGCCATCTGTGTAACATCACCCGTCCTTATATATGACTTTTGGATTCTAGTATAACCACCATTTCTTTCTTTATACTTTGGACCAATCTCAGTTAATAATTTCTCGACAATCTCTTTATTTTGTAATCTACTAAGTAAAAGTCTCCTATTTGCTAAAGTATTATCTTTAGCTCTAGTAATAAACTTCTCAGCAAATGATCTTAAATATTTAGCCTTTGGAAGGGTAGTATGAATTTTACCTTTATCAAATAAAGCACAGGCCATACCTTGAACCAAGGCTTTTCGCCCCTCTGCTGTTCTATCTAATTTTTTACCCTTAACATTATGTCTCATTTTTATTTAAGATTTTCTCTTTCTAATAACTCAATAATTTCTTTAATAGATTTTTCACCTAAGTTTCTGATTCTTAATAAGTCATCCTCAGATCTGTCAGCTAAATCTCCTAAAGTTTTTATTCCAGCTTTCTTTAAAGCGTTAATTGTCCTGGTTGCTAAGTGTAATTCCTCTAAGGCAACTTCGTCAGCCGATACTCCAGCTTTTGCTACGCTTTCTTCATTATCTAAAACTAATTGAGCTTCTTCTTGTTCGGTATAATCTAAACCGGTTTGTAATTTATAGAAGTACTCTTTTAATGTTTTTGAAGCTTCTCTAATAGCGACTTCTGGATTTACTGAACCATCTGTTTTAACTGTGATAATAAGTTTATCAAAGTTACTTTCTCGACCAACTCTTGTATCTTCAACTGACACAATAACATTACTAATAGGTGAAAAATTAGCATCAAGTTGGACTGTTCCAATAGCTCCGGTTGACTCTTCTGGAGCAGCAACATATCCATAACCTGTCTCTACCGTTAAGTAAGCTTTTAATTTAGCTTTCTTATCGGCTAGCTCTGTAATAAATAAATCCTTATTCATTACTTGAACATCTGATGTTGATTCGATGTCCTTAGCAGTAACTTTTCCTGGACCTGTGACATCTAACTTCAATTCAATTGGACCTTCTACGGTTTTATTAAATCTAACCTTCTTTAGGTTCAATAATATATGCAAGACATCTTCGGTAACACCGTCTATAGTAGAGAACTGGTGCGCCACACCGTCTATTCTAACTTTTGTAATTACACTTCCTTGTGAGGAAGAATACAAAGTTCTTCTAAGTACACTACCTATCGTTTGTCCGAAACCTTTCACTAAAGGTGAAATCTCGAACGTACCTACTTGACCGTCGTTACTTACGACTTTAAGGTTTAGCCTTGGTATATAAAACATAATTTATAACTTTTTTGAGTAAATAATAGATAAAATATCTAACTTATTTACCTAGAATAATACTCAACTATTAACTGCTCATTTATCTCATGATGTATATCATCTCTTGTTGGTAAGGAATTCATTTTAATTCCTTTTTCGTTCTTATCCCACAATAGCCAAGTTGGCATTTCGTCTTCCGGTCTTGGAGCAGTTTCAACCGTGACAAACTTTAGAACGTCATTTGGTTTAACTTGATAAGATGGAATATTTACCGACTTACCATTTACTGTTATTTTATTCTGCCTAATCTTTTGTCTAGCTTCGGCTCTTGAGGCTGAAAATCCAGCTGCGTAAATAACGCTATCTAATCTTGACTCTAAAATTATCAATAAGGTTTGACCTGTAACTCCTTTAACTCTCGCAGCCTCCTCATAATATCTTCTGAATTGAGTCTCTAGAATACCATAAATTCTCTTAACTTTTTGTTTTTCTCTTAAATGTCTACCGTATTCGGAATAACCTCTTCTAGTTCTTAAATGTTTTGGTCCAGGAGGTTGATTTCTTCTGGTTACAGCACATTTATCAGACAAGCATCTCGAACCTTTTAAGAATAATTTTTGTCCTTCTCTTCTGCATAATTTGCATTTAGCTCCTGTATATCGTGCCATTTATACTCTTCTCCTTTTCTTTGGTCTACAACCATTGTGTGGCATAGGCGTAACATCAACTATCTTAGAAATTCCGAGTCCTGCATTTCTTAAAGCTTTAACACACTGTGACTTTCCAGAACCGACACCTTTCATTCTTACTTCAACCTCTTTTACACCTAAAGAAACAGCCTCTTTTGCTACGCTTTCACCAATAATAGTTGCTGCATATGGAGTGGCTTTTCTTGATCCCTTAAATCCACTTTTTCCTCCTGTACCCCAGCAAACTGCATTACCTTCGGAATCCGAAATAGTAACAGTCGTATTGTTATATCCAGAATAAACAAAAGCAATTCCATAAGGAGTTATTGCTCGTGCCGACTTTTTTGCTTTTGTGTTAGTTTTTTTTGCCATATTTATAAATTAAGATTATTTCTTCGATTCTGCTT
>JAUPVU010000093.1 GCA_030916925.1 Patescibacteria group bacterium | reverse complement strand
TATTTTGCCCTATTGATTTTCCAAGTTGCTATTTGTATGTTGCCGAAACTGATTCAGTAAGTAGGTGGGAACTTGATATAGATAATTTTAAACTTGGACCTCGAGAAAAACTTTTTGATCTCCCAGGTGGGGGTGGGCATTACACAAGAACAATCAAACTTATTAATTATGAAGGTGAAGTAAAATTATTAACTTCAATTGGATCTTCTTGTAATGAGTGTAAGTAGTCTGATAGCAATAGAGCAACAATTATGAATTCGGATAATGATGGAGAAAATTTACGAAAGTTTGCAACCGGACTTAGAAATTCTGTTTTTATGACTCAGGATACACGAAGTGGTCGAATATACGCTACCGAAATGGGACGTGATAGTTTAGGTGATGAGGTTCCTCCAGAGGAAATAAACGTTATAGAATTTGGTAAATTCTACGGTTGGCCATATTGTTACGATGATAGTATTTTAGACAGAAGTTTTAGTACATCAAAAGAAGCTGATGACGCCTGCGCTTCTGCTACAAGTCCATTTGTTAAAATGCAGGCACATTCCGCTCCGCTAGGTATCGCGTTAATCGAAAATTCAGTATTTGGAGATAAGTTAAATAACAATCTATTAGTAGCATTTCATGGCTCATGGAATCGCACTGTACCAACCGGGTATAAAGTAATTAGTATACCAGTTGATGAAAATGGAAATGCTGGTCAGCCGATTGATTTTATATCTGGATGGCTAACCAACGATGGAACAGTCGTGGATCGGCCAGTTGATATAAAAACATGGGATAACGTTATGTACATCACCGGAGATAAAGAAGGTATCGTTTACAGAGTGACCTATTCTTCGCAATAGATTATGAAAATATATACACGTGCAGGTGATAAAGGTGAGACATCATTAGCGAATGGTCAAAGAATTTCGAAAGCATCGCCTGTCATAGATTTTTTAGGATCACTTGATGAATTAAATTCTTTAATTGGAATTTGTGTTTCATATTTAGATGTAGGAATAAAAAAAGATTTCACAGAAGAGATAGAGGTACTGGAGGCAATTCAATCTGATTTATTTACCGTCGGAGCTATAGCCGCAGGTGCTAACACTTCTTTTAATTCTAAGAAGGAAGTCGAGAATATTGAAAAGACGATTGATGATTATGAGAATTTACTCCCGAAATTGAGGAATTTTATTTTACCAGGAGGATCTTTGCAATCAGCGTATCTTCATAACGCTAGATCTTTGGTTAGAAAATTAGAAAGAGATTTAGTCGCTCTAAATAGTCCAAGTGTTATGGAATTCTCTCCATATCTTAATCGTCTTTCAGATTTATTATTTGTAATGGCAAGATTTGTTAATTTTAAATTAGGGATAAAAGAGACTATTTGGAAAGGCCGTTAGACCTGAATTTTGATTAACTGCTTAGCACTGTATAATTACTGCAATGAGTAAGTTACTAATTTTAGATACTTTTTACTTTTTACATAGGTCGTTTCATGGGTATCCTAAGGATTTAAAGAATTCAAAGGAAGAATATACTGGCATGACTTTTGGTTTAGCTAAGGCTATTTTTGAGATTATTAAGGAAGTTGAGCCAACGCATTTTATATGCGCATGGGAGAGTGAGGAGCTTCCATCGTTCCGTAAGACTTTATATCCTGATTATCAAAAAACTCGTATGCAAATGGAGCCCGATGATGAGATGGTATTTAGTTCACAATTTCCAAATATAATTAAACTTTTAGAAGTATTTAATATTCCTCGTATAACTTCAAATGGATTTGAGGGGGACGATGTGCTAGGTACTATGGCTACATTAGCGTCGTCAGAAATGGATGAAGTTGTTATCTCGACTTCTGATCAAGATTTAATGCAGTTAATTGATGATAAGATAACAATATTTAGGCCGGGCAAACCACCTTTTATTCCCAAAGCATATTTCACTCCTGAAACCTTCAAAGAAAAATATGGATTTGAACCAGTCAAAATGATCGATTATAAAGCTTTGCGTGGTGATCCAAGTGATAATATTCCGGGTGTAAAAGGAATTGGAGAGAAAACTGCCACATCATTAATTCAAGAATTTGGTGATTTAGATGGGATTTATGCGAACTTAGATAATGTAAAAGAAGTTGTAAGAAAGAAATTAATTGAGGATAAGGACCGAGCATATTTATCGAAACAGTTGGCGACTATTATTACAAATATTCCAATTGAGTTTACGTTTGATAAAGCGGAATTGTTTGATTTCAATTTTGATGCTGTTGAAAAATTTTTCGATAAAATGGAGTTTAAAAGTTTAGCAAAGCCACTTGCTGAATTAAAAGAAAGATCGTTTAATAATTTGCCATTATTTTAGTATGGATTTAAAAACTGCAAAAGTCGCTATAGTACAGGATTATTTACATGTTTATGGAGGTGCAGAAGCTGTGGTTAATGCAATATGGGAATTGTTTCCACAGGCTGATATTTATTCTGCGACTTACGATGCAGAGGTGATGAAAAAGGCTGGTGTTCTACAAGGCGCGCGAATTTTTTATCCAAAGTGGAAGGATAATATCCCAGGCAAATTCAAAAAATTCGCGCACAAGCTTTTGGTCGCAAATCTTCCATTCTATTTTGAAAATCTAGATTTGAGCCAATATGATTTAATTATTTCTTCCTCAGCACATTTTGCAAAGGGAGTTAAAAAGACAAGAGAAAATCAAATTCACGTTTCTTATATTCATACTCCTCCAAGATTCTTGTATGGACTTCCAGGGGAAATCAGGAAGAGAACTAACCCAGTTTGGAAATTAATCCTTTCTCCACTTGATTCTTATTTGCGATACAAAGACAAACAATTTGCGCAAAGACCTGACTATTTACTATGCAATTCAGAGACGGTCAAAGATCGTATTAAAAAGTATTATAATCGCGACGCAACTGTTATTAATCCTTTTCCAGAAATTACTGTAAGTTATGCTGATTTTGAAGATTCGGTAAAATATGGCGATTATTTTTTAGTAATTTCAAGGTTAGAGGCGTACAAAAACGTTGAATTAATAATAAAAACGTTTAGCGAGCTAGGTTTACCATTAAAAGTTGCTGGAAAAGGTAGCGAATATGAAAATTTATTGAATTTATCCAAAAACTACTCAAATATTGAAATGCTAGGTTATGTATCAAGCGAGGAGAAATTTGATCTACTTAAGAAATGTAAGGCCTTCATTATTGCTACTGAAGATGAAGATTTTGGAATGTCGGCACTCGAACCTATGATGTTTGGTAAACCTGTAATTGCATATAGGAGTGGGGGTTTAAAAGAAATCGTAAAAGAAAAAGAGAATGGTTTATTTTTCGATGAGCTGGTTTCTAAATCTTTGGGTGATGCACTCGGTAGGGTACAAAAAATACAATTTGATTCAATTAGTATTAGAAACTATGCACAGAAATTTAGTAAAGAAAATTTTAAAAATAAATTTATGAACTTTCTTGAAGATCAAATCTCCCGTCATATCTAGTATCAGGAATTAGCGAGTAGTTACTTCCTTCTGGTTCTAGTAATGGTTCGACATTGCTCCTTAAGGCATTATATAAGGTATGCTCAATAATAAATTGTCTTAGTAAATCATCTGCATCCGGGTCTGCAG
>JAUPVU010000092.1 GCA_030916925.1 Patescibacteria group bacterium | reverse complement strand
ACAGATTCAACTTTTGACGAATCTCCCAGTTGGAATGAAAATGGAAGTGCAGAAAAGCGCGCTAGTGGTAGTGGAAATGATACTGCTAGTCCTAATGGAGGTAGATTTGCTTTAGTTCAAAATAATAGTTCAATATGTAGGACAATAGATGCTTCGGGAGTAACTTCACTTCAAATGTCTTACTATTGGCGAGGAGATGTTGATGCTAATCAAAATGACGATGATGGTCTTGTGCAATATAAGATAGGTGGAAATTGTGGAGATAGTTCTGGATGGACAACATTACAAAATCACGACCTCCAAATTGATAATTCTTGGAGCACTCAGAATTTATTTTCTTTACCAAGTTCTCTTAATAATTCTTCCTTCCTGTTACGATTTAGGGCAAATTCTGATAACAACGAACATTTTAGAGTAGATAATGTTTTAATAAGTGGTACTTCTACGCCAGCAACATCTTGTCAGCTTGGCGTTGATTTATCTTGGAATTCTGGATTAAATTGGACTAATGAAAAAACACAAACACTTACCGGTACGGAAACAACTTATACAATTCCAAGCTCTACTAATGACGATTGGACCGGAACACATACATGGTCTCCAACAGAATTTTCTAATGCAAATTTTCGTGCTCGTGTACGGGCCATAGACCCGGGGTCTACTTGTGACAATTCTGCTGTTGATCATTTAGATTGGCTGCAAATGAAAGTTTATTATACAGAGCCTGCTGACCCCATAGAGTCAGCATTGGATTCTGCAGATAATGCAAAGTTAGATGATGTAGAAATATTTACAATTCACTTCGGAGAAGATCCTTCTGGTTATGCTGGTAAAGAATTATTGGCTAATTTAGCGAGCGGTGAAGATACGGTAAGTAGTAGTGGACACAATCATAATGGCTCTATTCACGAAGATGGCTCAACATATAATTCAAATAATATAAATGACGATACTGGATATACTTCACCAACCTCACAATCTTTTGATTCAGGAGGAGATGGAAATGGATTTGAAGTAAATCCAACTAATGCATTTACTGATGTTAATAGTTATGCGAGTAATATTAATGGTCCTTCCGATAGGCATAGATACTATGGTTACGATTTTGATTTACCAATTAATGCAAACATAGTCGGAATTGAAGCTAGAGTTGATTGGTGGCTTGATAACACTTCTGGAACAAATAGTATGGGTGTTCAGCTTTCTTGGGACGGCGGTAATTCATGGTCTTCTACTGTCAGTCAAAATACTGAAACTACTACCGATACAAATAATAAAATAATCGGTAATTCGTCAAATACTTCTGTTTGGGGCTCTCATACTTGGTTGTTATCTGATTTTAATCAAAATAATTTTCGTGTACGCCTAACATCAAATTGTTCTGGTAGCAGTAGTAGTTGTAATTCCAGAGATTTTTTCTTAGATTGGATTCCGGTCAAGATTTATTATTCTGTAGATTTAGAGAATACAGATGAAGATAATTTTTTTATCGCACCGACATCTATAGACATGCAAGGTATATTTACTTTTATTGGTCAAAAAGTTTGTCCCGCAGCTATTCCTCCTGAAGTAACTCTTGATTTATGTCCAAGTGTTCCTGGTGTTCAAATTTCTTTTGATGAATGCATTCCTCCCCCTCCACCTCCTGAAACTTTGATTGATATTGGCTCTTGGGAGGAAATTATATCTTTATAAGGATATCCCCAAAGGGACTTGATAAATTCAAAGTTTTGTGATATAAAATCGTTATTAAAATGTTAAAAAATGTCGAAATTATAAAGGTATTATTAATAGTTAAAAGTAATATGAAGAAAAATTTAAATAAAAAAGGAGGTTTTACGTTGATAGAAATCTTGGTCGTTATTGGTATTATTGCAGTCTTAGCTGCTATAGTTATCATCGCTATTAACCCAGCTCGTCAATTTGCACAAGCTCGTAATACTCAACGAACTTCAAATGTTACTGCTATTTTGAATGCTATAGGTCAAAATATGGCTGACAATAAAGGAGTATGGACATGTGATGAAGATGGTGATGGTGATAATGATTTATTTCCAACAGCAAGTGCGGTTGAGCTATCTGAATCTGCATACAATATACGTGAGTGTATAATTCCTACTTATATATCAGAAATTCCAGTAGACCCAGAAGATGGTATTATGGAATGTACCGATGTAGACTGTTCTGGGACAGATACATATGAAACTCAGTATACTGTTCAGAGAGATAGTACTACAGATAGAATTACAGTTTGTGCACCAAATGGAGATGAAGCAGCTATAGAGGATTCTGAGGCAGTTTGTATAACTCGCTAAATAGAATTTAATTTCTATATAAAAAATGCCCCTGTTAAATACAAGGGCATTTTGCTTTACTGCAAGTAAGGCAAGATTCTTTTAAGTCTCTCTTCGAATTCCTTGAGAGTTTGGGTAGAAACTTCTATAAGTCCCAAAGAATCCATGGTACAAGAGTAGGAATTAGAACTTTCTTGTTCCATGTCTGTAGCACATCTTATTGTTGCATTACTTACATGGTTACCTTTGAAATTAATTTCTAGTTCTACTTTCTCCCATGCCCGTTTGTTTCGAAAGTGTACATTAAGTTTTTCTGAGCCATCAAAAAAAATTTCATGTTCAAAATGATAATTAAAAGGCACATAACCAGTTCCGTAAAAGACAAAAGGATTAGTAAAACTAGAATCCATTTTTCCATTTAGTGTGGACCATAAAGTATCAATTGGTTTATAGTATCGCATCATCGCTGTATAGTCTTTAGTTGCTAAAAATTTATTAGCAAAATCAACCAACATCGTATTGATATTTCTACTAGCAACCATATCATGGTACTGTGCTATTGCGCCATTATAAAATGCCAATAAAATTAGTACACAAAGAGCAGTTTTCATGTGAGGTGAATTTAGAAGTGAGGAATGTCAGAGGACTATATCAGGTATATTATAGCACTATTGAGGAATTTCTAGTTCTTCCACAGGAATAGGTATTTCAGGAGTATTTACTGGTGGGGTCACTACGGGTATGAATTCAATCACCTCTTCTTTTTTAGGCCATGGAGGTAAATCGAAATATTCAGGTGTGTGCCAATACATCCAGTCAAATAGTCCTCGCATTATAGACGATGCCCCTACAGTACCTACAGAGGGCCCAGACTCCATCATGATAGTAAATGCATATTTTGGTTTGTCATATGGGAAAAAGCCTATTACCCACGAATTTACCCTATTTTTAAGAGCACCCAACTGCGCTGTTCCAGTCTTTGCGGCCGCTTGTACATATGGCACATTGAGCGACGCTGCTGTACCGTAAGTTACCGCTTCACGCATACCTAAGTGAATTTCTTTATAGTGTTCAGCTGGTAAATTAATTTTACTTGTATCTTTATCTTCTCCTAATATAAAGTGCGGAGTGAGAAGTGTGCCTCCATTTGCAAGTGCAGAAGTTGCCCGAGCCATTTCCATAGGAGTCACTTGAAAACCGTATTGTCCTATGGACGTATGGTAAGTATCTCCAATACGCCAAGGATCTCCCTTGAAAGCTTTCAATTTCCATTCAGGGTTCGGTATTACTCCCCCTTTTTCATCTGGTAAATCTATTCCAGTTTCTTTTCCTATACCAAAGAGTCGTGCATATTTTTCTAAATTGTTTATTCCCAAACCTTTCTGACTTTCAAATCCCCCACCAATAGAATAAAAATAAACGTCAGAAGACACAGCGATAGCTTCACTCATGTCAGTGTAGCCATGAGCTTTCCAGTCTTTAAATATTGTTGGTTGGTCAGGGAAATATTTATTCGGTAGTGAGATAGAGCCAGTTGAAAGTATTTCTTGGTATGGAGTAATTACTTTTTCAGCTAAAGCTCCTAAGGCAAAAAATGGTTTTACGATAGACCCCGGTGTGTAAAGTCCTGAGATAGTTCTATCCAAATAAACTTTTCTTTTATCAGTCGCATAACTTTTTATTTTTTCACTATCTTCTCCTCGTGCTAAGACTTCTCCATCGTATTCAGGAAAACTAGTGGAAGCAATAATTTCTCCATTACTTACATCCATAATAATTCCAGCCCCTCCAATAAAAGAATGATCAGTTGATAATTTTTTAATTAATTTAAAAAGTTCACTTTGGATTCTAGAGTCTAGTGAGGTTATAAGGTCGGCACCCCGTTTGGGTGTATTTACTATATTTTCAGAGTGTATAGCGCCCCTAGCATCTGTTTCAACGATTTTTGAGCCATTTATACCGTTTATTCTCTCATCATATTGTTTCTCTAGTCCATCTTTCCCAATAAATTCTGTCTGCCAATATTTCCCACTAGCATCTTTTATGGGTGAACTCACATAGCCTAATATATGGGCAAACCCAGGAGATATATATGAGCGTATAGGGAAAGTATTCAGACTCTCCTCTTCTGTTTTAT
>JAUPVU010000001.1 GCA_030916925.1 Patescibacteria group bacterium | reverse complement strand
TATCTGGAGCTGTTGTTACGGGAGCTTATCTAGTTTCTAGGTCTTCCTTTTCTGTTCGTACAACCGAAACCTCTGTTACAAAAGATGGAACCCTAACAAATACAATTAGTGTTTCTGGGGATGGTGAAGTTACTGTTGAACCAGACCTTTTAAGAATTTCATTTTCATCAGAGCAAACCTCTCCAACAACAAAAGATGCAATGCAAAAAGTAACGTCTCAAATGAATCAAGTAATGGATGCTGCAAAAAAATATGGAGTAGAAGAAAAGAAGATGAAAACGACCAATCTTTCATTATATCCAGAATATACATGGACAAATAACACCAGGGTTTTTAAAGGTTATAAAGCTCAGCAAACATTGTCTATAGAAATGGCGTATTCTAAAAACGATACAAAACCAACGAGTTTATTGGATGAAGTTAGTGCCATAAATGGATTACAAATTGGAAATATTTCTTTTGATTTCGAAGACAAAGAATCTTTAGCCATTCAATCACGAGAAATTGCCTATAAAGCGGCTGAAGCCAAAGCAAAACAACTTGCAGATTTATCAGGAGTAAGACTTGGAAAACCTGTTTCAATCGTTGATCAATCGAGACAATATAGTAACGAGGACACTTTTGATTACGGCGATATTACAACGTCTATGCGAGCTGAGAGTCTAGGATCGCCTGCTCCAACCGCTAACAAAATTGTTGGAGGAGAAATGAGTCACCAGATGTACGTGCAGGTGATTTTTGCGATAGAGTAAGGTTTTTCTTTTTCCTAAATTTATATAACTGGCGGAGGGGGTGGGATTTGAACCCACGTGTCTTGCGACGCACGCTTTTCGAGAGCGGCCAGATAAGCCTCTCCTGCACCCCTCCATAAAATTTGAAGCTTACGTTATTTTAACTGATTTTTCTGTCGATAGTGATGCCGTATAATAGAAGTGTTTCGCACCCGTAGCTCAGTTGGATAGAGCGCAACTTTGCGGAAGTTGAGGTCACAGGTTCGAATCCTGTCGGGTGCACCAGATATTTTAGTTTTTACAGTATGGATACAGTAAATGCAATTAAGGAAAAGCTTGATGTTGTTGATTTGATTTCGCAGTACGTCACACTAAAAAAATCCGGTAAAAATTATAAAGGAAACTGTCCCTTTCATAATGAAAAGACGGCATCGTTTATGGTGTCTCAAGATATACAACGTTACAGATGTTTTGGATGCGCAAAATCGGGCGATATTTTTAATTTTGTAATGGATTATGAAGGAGTAGATTTTGCAGAGGCTGTAAAAATCTTAGCAGAAAAAACTGGAGTTGAAGTTAAGATGGATAAAAATCCAGCTTATGAAAAAGCGAAAGAACTTTCATCAAAAATTCTTGAGATGAATGAACTCGCTGCAAGATTTTATGAATTTCTTTTACACAAACATCCATCTGGAAAAGAAGCAATCGAATATTTAGAAGGACGAAAAACAAATCAATCCACCATAAAAACTTTTAGAATTGGGTACGCTGCAAATAACTGGGACTTATTATCCAGGGCATTAAAACAAAAAGGTTATACCGATCAAGATATTGAAGAGTCAGGACTTGGAAGAATTAGAAAAAGAGGAGATTCCTCCTACGATATGTTTAGACAAAGAATAATGTTTCCGTTATTTGATCATTTAGGCAGAATCGTTGGATTTGCGGGACGAGCTATGAGTGCAGAGCAAATGCCAAAATATATAAATACTTCTGAAACAGCAATCTTTCATAAAGAAAAATTCTTATACGGATTACAAGAAACAAAAAAATATATAAAAGAAGAAGGATCTGCAATTATTGTTGAAGGAGAATTTGATATGTTGTCACTTTATCAAAACGGATATAAGAATGTAGTGGCCTCTAAAGGAACAGCATTGACCCCAGGACAGGTTAATATGTTAAAAAGATACACAGAGACGGCGATACTAATTTTCGACAATGATAAGGCAGGATTAGAGGCAGCAGTTCGTGGAATAAAAATAATTCAAAACATCGGACTTAATATAAAAATTGGAATGATGCCTGATGATGTAAAAGATCCAGATGATTTAATGAAGACGAACCCAGAACAATTTAAAAATATTTTAAAAGACGCACTTCCCCTTTGGGATTTTTATTTTAAATATGCTCTAATGAAATTTTCACTAAGTGATGTGTTTGAAAAGAAAAGAGCCGCTGAATTCCTATACGATGTTTTAAACGATATTCAGGATTCAGTTACGAGGACTAATTATATTAAAAAATTTGCGGATATATTTGAAATCGAAAGAGACCAGGTTGAGACAGAAATGGCTGAATACAAAAACCAAGAAAAAAGTAAGCCGACTTCCAGGCTTGCAAAGGATGAAAATGCCGCGCCTTCTATCGGAGATAATTTGGATCCTGAAATCTATGTTCTATCCTTACTCACCCATCTAGAACTGACTGCTCTTGAAGTTTACTTAAAGGAGGTCCAAGAAGACTATTTTAAGAACGAAATCCTACTAAATATATTTCGCGAACTCAAAAAAGCCGTAGATAACAGCCAGTTTGAAATAAAGGCCTTTTATGATATGCTAATGACCAGCTATCCAAACACAAATAGTTTATTTGAAAGGATTTATTTATTAGATCTAGGTAGCGTTTTTGCTGATCAGCTCTTGCTAAACAAAGAAATCAGCTCGGTTATAAAAAGGCTAAAAAAAGACTTTCATTCACGAAAGTTAAAAGATATATCAAAAGCCATCAAAAAAGCCGAAGCGGTTCAGGATTCATCCCAAGTTGAGACCCTATTAAATGAAGCAGAAGAGCATCGTTTGGCCTTAAAAGCACTATCAGATTAAATCGCTTATGTCAGATACACTGCAAAATAATCCCAAAGTTAAAAGCCTTTTAAATAAGGGAAAAAGTACTGGTTCAATTACCTTCGATGAAATATTGAAGATAATTCCAGATGCTGAGTATAACGTTGACGCTTTAGATGAGCTTTACGGCTTATTACTTGAGGAAAAAATTGACGTTTTAGAATCACGCGCAGAAGACGTTATTGACCTTGCAGATCTTAGTAATTTAGAGAAAGAATTAAGAGAGACTACCCTAGAAACGACTTTAGATAGAGCGGTTACCGGTGATCCAGTAAGAATGTATTTACGGGAAATTGGCCGTGAATCACTCTTAACCGCAAAAGAAGAAGTTGAACTTGCGAAAATGGTTGAGGCTCAAAAATACACAGAAGCCATGGATATGTTTAAGAAAAAAGGAAATAAAACTCCTACTGATGATGAGTTAGCCGATGAGATATTAGAAGGAGATGAGTCAAAAGCAATCAGACGCAAAAAAGTAAAAGAAATCAGAAAACAAGCTGAATTCTTCTTAGCTAATCACAAAAAATTCCTAATGAAGAAAGCCAGAGACCGTGTTGTTAATGCAAACCTGCGACTTGTTGTTTCAATCGCAAAAAGATATATGAACAGAGGTTTAACATTCTCCGACCTAATCCAAGAAGGAAATATTGGATTAATGAGAGCCGTTGATAAATTCGATTGGCGAAGAGGATTTAAATTTTCAACATATGCAACCTGGTGGATTAGACAAGCTATTACAAGAGCTATTGCTGACCAAGCCAGAACAATTAGAATCCCCGTCCATATGATCGAGACGATTAATAAACTAAAGAGAGTTCAAAGAGAATTAAGTCAGAAGTTAGAAAGAGAACCGACCGCAAAAGAAATCGCACGAACAATGCGAATCGAAATAATAAAAGTAGAGGAGATCTTGAAGATATCTCAAGAACCAAGCAGTTTACAATCAAAAATCGGACCAGAGGCAGATACTGAACTCGCAGAATTTATTTCTGATGATACATCTGATTCTCCAGAAGATATGGCTTCGTATGATTTATTAAAAAGACATATCGAAGAAGTTTTAGATACAGTAAGTGAGAGAGAAAGAAAAGTTTTACAACTTCGATTTGGATTAAAAGATAGTAAGCCAAGAACATTAGAGGAAGTCGGAAAAGTTTTCGGCGTTACAAGAGAACGTATTCGGCAAATTGAAGCAAAGGCTTTAAGAAAGTTAAGGCATCCATCACGAAGCCGAAAACTTAAGGATTACTTAGGGTAGAAAAATCACTCCAAAAGAAATTAAAAACAAGAGACCCTGAAAAGGGTCTCTTTTCGTTTTATACATTGAAATTAGATTTATTCTTGTGGAACTGGATTGTAGTTTATTTGGCTTCCGCAAATATTGCTTTTTGTGCCAATTTCTCCATAAAACTGTACACATACTTTTTTGTCACCAGGTTCGCTAGAAGAAAGCGTTATACTCCTCGTGTTGGAATAAGCAATACTACTAGTTGAAGAAAGTTTTTTAACTACAGTGGAATCAAGGCATGAAGTACTAACAGGTACCTCCGCCCATTTTATTGAAGTTGCTCGAGAAGCATTTAAATTAAGATTTACTTCCCTGCTAGAAGTTATACAGTTTGGACCTTTGGGATTATTACTAAACATTTCCCAAGTGCATCCATTTAGATTTACACTGGACCATGAAGTACATGGAATTGTTTCAGCAGCTAATGTATTTTGAGTTACTGGTTCAAAGGTTGGTAGAAAACTTAAACTTCCTGCTGGCAAAACAAAGGGGACCATGGCTAAGAGAATTATAATGGCGGTTAAAGTAATAAGGAGAATTCCTACTGTGTATTTTTTAAAAACTTTGGCAAGATCCATTCTGATAATGTCATCGTACTAAACTTTCTAATAATTTACCAACAGCGAACGCGAGTAATGCTGTTAGTGATCCAACAATAGAAGTTTCTAATATACTTCGAATGTATCCTTTTTTGATTGCAATACTTCGGGCGAAACCTAATCCCATTAATGAAATTACAACCATTGCTATAGAAAAATAGAAAGCATGTTGAGCTGAGAAAATAAATGGGAGTAATGGAATGCTTCCTGCAATTACAAATGATAAAAATGTAATGAATGAATGTCCAAGTAAATTGCTGTGATGTTTTATAAAAGATTTTTTAAGGTCTCTGATTTGATCTTCGCTCTCTTGGCTTAGGTAACTTCCTGATGCCATAGAGATTGCATCTGCTACTAGATTTGCCACTCCCAAAATTATAACTACGCCAGAAGGTAGATCCGCGCCTTGCGCACCAGCAACGACTGCAAAGGTAGTTATTATTCCATCATTTGCCGACAGAACAAAATCTCGCATATAACTTGCCCGTTCTTCGATGGTATTTTTTCTGAATATTCGAATCATGCTTAGGTAAGTTTATCACTAAAAGATTGTTTCCAAGCCGTTGTGAATTCTGCTGCAGTCCCTTTAAATACTAAATCAGTATCTTGTGGTGCTTCGGTTGGATAGGAAACAAATTTTCCATCTTTTGCATAGAATCCTTCTGGGTCAACATACATTACTTTTAATCCTTTTTCTCTAGCAGATTTTTGAATTCGTCTACGATCAGCATGTGCTCCTACAACTAAAAGCATTTTTGCATTTGGATGGAAATTTATTTTTGGATTTATATGGACTTCATCGTATCTTCGTACATATGTTTCTCCTAGTCCTACCAGATTACATAGTCCGTCAAAATTATTTGTTATTACATTTCCTACTACTAATTTTTTATCATACAAATTCTTAATAAGTTTAATAAAATCCGAAGGTTTTGCTTCTAATGATTTTAATAATGGGTATGATGCTTTTTTATAAAAGCCTTCTAAGTCAGATAAAATATCAAAAAGTAATTTATCGTTATTTGCGCCAAATACAAATTTATGGCTGGTTGGATCTGATACATAATAAACTTGATGTAAGTAATGTAATGGTGGAATTCCTGCTTCGATTGATGGCCCACAACCTAATTCAATTTGCATTGGAAGATATTTTTCAATTTCGCGTAAATCTGTAATTTGTTTTGGGTTTCCCCTTTTATCTTTATTCCTAACACCGGATTTAAGAACTTCCCATGCATGATTTTTAATATCTTTTGTTTGAATTTTACCAACCAAATGTAATTCGATTTCTAAATGTTCATAGTCTGCTGGAAATTTTCTGTTTTCAGATTCATCCTCTTTATAACTTTTTACATTTTTAACATCAAGCTGAAAGGAATTGTTTAAAGTTAAGACAGTTAATTCAGAAGAGACTTGATTCCTAATCCATCCCCCAACGGCGGCTCCGTTTTCAAGTTGTTTTAAATATTCATTAATTTCGGTTTTTGGAAATGAAAGTGAAATCCATATCCAAGGATTAGTTACTA
>JAUPVU010000091.1 GCA_030916925.1 Patescibacteria group bacterium | reverse complement strand
ATTCCTAAGGTAAAGATATATATAAGTAGGGCAGATGGAAAAATCGAAGAAAGATATTACACCTTAAAAAGTAACTATATAGAAATCGAGGGAAATAAAGTCGAGTCAATAATCTCGTTAGCTGATATTACACGTGAAGTTGAGATTGAGAGAATGAAAGATGACTTTATTTCAATTGCTTCTCATGAGCTTAAAACACCTGTCTCGATCGTAAAAAATAACTTATGGATGATGAAAAACTCTTCTGGATTGACCTTTGATAACCGATCTAGAAGATATATAAGTGAAATGGAACAAGGATTGGAAAGGTTAAGAAAACTCGTAGATGAGCTTTTAAATGCCTCTAGAATAGATCAAAATCGACTGATCCTCGACCTAAAGGAAGCAGATGCAGATACGCTGGTTGCTGAATCACTCGATAATTTTATTGAAACCATAAAATTTAGAAATATTGAGTTAGTTCAGCCACAAAAAACTAATAGCAAGGTGATGATAGATATAATGAAATTTCAACAAGTAGTGGATAATTTCATTAGTAATGCAATTAAGTATTGTAATCCACAAAACCCAAGAATTATCATTGAAACCAAAATAGAAGATACATTATTTGTTTTTCAGATAACAGATAATGGACCAGGAATTGCTAAAGAAGATTATCCAAAAATGTTTACTAAGTTTGGCAGGGCTACTGAAGGACTAAAATTAATTTCACCAGGCACAAGTACAGGGCTTGGACTTTACATAAGCAAAAATTTTATTGAAGCCATGAAAGGCCATATAGGATTTACAAGCAAAGTAGGAGAGGGAAGTACTTTTTGGTTTAAAATCCCGCTACATAAAAATAAAGATAATACAGTTGTCACTACGCTTAGTTAAGTTGCTTAAATGCTTGATTTTTGTTAAGTTTTAACTATGACCGATTCTAAAAAATATAAAATTCTAGTAGTAGACGATGAAGATTCACAACGAAATATTTATAACGAATATCTAACAATGCAGGGTTTTCACGTTCTGGTAGCGAAGGACGGACAAGAAGCGCTAGACATAGTTCATGCAAACAATGATATTGATATGGTATTGCTGGATTTGATGATGCCTAAGGTAGATGGAATTAGAGTTTTGGAACAATTAAAAACAGATTCAAAAACAAAGCATTTGATAATTTATATAATGACAGTACTGGGTACAGATGCGATGATTAAACATGCGTTTGACTTAGGTGCAGATGGATACTTAGTAAAAGATTCTGTTGAACCCGATCAAATAAGAGACGAAATAATATCTGCGATCGCAAAAAGAGACGGCGGACATCAATAACACCACTTAGGAATTCTTAAATTAGAATGTGTGACAAAACTATTCAGTAAGGATGTAATATACCTTAGATTCAGTCACCTCTGCAGGTAATGAATCCGAATTCAAAATCAACGATGAATTGTAGAAAATTCGTTCTGCTGGTTCGTCAATTCCTGATAAATTGTCGGCCAAATCTCTTTGAAAGACAATATCGTCTGCATAGAGCGCACCATTAATATTAATTGGTTGATCAATATCGTCTCCAGCGGTTTCGAATTCAATAGTGCCAGTTGCAATTAAAAATACTGAATTTAATTCTGTAACATTTTGTTTAACCAAAATATTTCCTTTGACATATAATATTATCGGCTTATTTAACTCTGAGGTTATTAAATCATTATCGATGTTAACAGTTTTAGAGTTTGCGACTTCTACTAAAACAATGCGTACTTTGCCACTATTCGAAACTGATCCACCAATATTCGCGTTTTCAGCGACAGATACATATGACATATCACTACTATTAATTGCCGCGTTGAAATTAGGTTTCTCTTTCCAATCAGATGACCCTGAAGCTATTAAAGCTTTAACGTCATCAAACATAGACTCAATCGATGTTACAAATCTCATTTTTGAATTAGTACCATCTGTCAGATTTGGAACACCCCAATTTCTAGGGTCATTCCCATAAAACGGCGGGGGTTCAGGAGCAGTTCCAAAGGAGCTATACAAACCCCCACCATCAAATGATGGAATCTCATTGGTATCTATACTTAGCAAGGAATACATATCTATTCCTTTTGGCGGGCCACTACTACCAGTTGGATTACCTATTATGACTGCATCTTCTGGCATACCCTCATCGCCACCAGCTCCATTTAGTGGAAAAGTTTTTTCAATATTTGAATGAACCCCACCATTATAAGCTTGCCACCATTTAGTCGATTCTTGTTTATAAAGTTTTATAGTAGGAATTGTAATTAGGTGATTGTTTGAGCCATTGAAACTACTAGGAGTAATAAAATTAGTAAGAATAGTACTACCAGAACATGCGGCATATCCTTTTATAGGTTCATCATTAATACCTGTTAATTCAATGGAATAATTTCTACCATATTCTAAGTTAGCACTAGGAAACGAATATAATCCGGATGAATTTGTTTTTGTCTCCTGACTAGTAGGATCATTATTCAAACGTACATTAACCCCAACAAAAGGAGTTCCAGAATTAATTTCGGGTGGAGTACACTCAGATGAATCCTCAACAACAGTAACTAAAGAAGGCAAAATTTGTACAGGAGGATTTTCTATTTCATATGTAGCAAGGCACCTATTATCATCTGCTGTATTAGTTGCATTATCATTAGAATCTTTCCAATCTACATATGCGGTATAACTACCCCTTGGAAGGTTTAACGGCGTAGACCAATTATAAGTACCTTGAGCCAACGTGTTAGGCACATTGCCACTAACTGGAATTGAGCCGCTATCTGCAACTTGTGAGCCAGAAGCGTTCTTAACATAAATTCTATATTCCCTAATACTTGAAATCGAGTCTCTTGCGCGACTAGATATCGCTACATTAAGTGCACCATCATGATTTGAATTCGTTGGACTAAAACTAATCAACTCACAGGCAGGAGCACCTCTATCAATAACAAATGGAGCGGTTGTAAACACTCCAGTATTTGTAGGTCTACCTGAATTGTCAGTAACAGTAATTTTTGCTCGATATGATCCATCTGGTGAGAAACTCACTGGAATCGACAAAACATGGTTGACTGTACCTGTGTGATTTGCATTTGTCATTTGAGCAATAGTTCTTTCGACAAAATGATTGAGATTCTCATATGGTGTCAATACAACTGCTGATGCTGCATTTAATATTTCAATCTTTAGACCTTTTAAACTCCAGTCATCAGAGGCATTTGCAGAGATATTGAAATTACTATTACCAGAGCCTTTAACTACGACTCCCGCGGCTAATGTAGGAGGTAAATCTGTAACACAAATGGTGTTATCTATATTTCTTGTAGTGCCAGTATAAGGATCCCAAGAAACTCTAATTGGCATTGCTAAAGATCCCTTATTAATTCCATAGGATCCTGGCGTTGATCCTGTTCGTAAAGTTATTCTAATTGGTTCGGTGGTTGTACCACTTCTAAATGGGGGAAAATTAACAGACAATGCACTATTTTTTGTAAAAGAACACGTACCAATTCTTGTTGTTCCATCAAGTCCACATACTGAATTAGTTAGTGTATTGTTAATAGTAGCGATCCCATCTGAGTCATCATCATAATTTGTAACATTAAACGAAACTGCCGTTGTAGAAGGCGAGGATTTAGACAAACAAGATGCACCTAAGGCTGCTGTACTTAAAACTTGGGTTCCAGGTGTAGGGTTTTCGGTTCTAACAATAACAGTGTGTGTATCCGAGGATGGTGGGTCTGTAATTTTATCATAACCGCGCCCAGTTAAATTACATGCCTGACCGTTCTGATTAAGAGTTAAATAGCTTATTGCTTGAACATTATTTGCCGAAATAGAACCACAAGATGTTGACCATGCATATCGTAATATTGGATCATTATTTGGATCGGTACAAATTAGTCGCACAGGAATCGAGGTGTTTTTAGGCCACATTAACGAGTTACTATATGCAACCCAAGATCCTGCAGAATTTCGATACTGAATATTACAAACCGGAGGCATATTTGGAACGCAACTTCCAACTGCTATTGCTGTGCCTGAAGCCGCAGAAATACCACAACTTCTAAGAGTCGCTCCAATATCTCTATATCCTGTTTCAGCACGAACCGAATACGTTACATTGGCACCGCAAGGAGCTGCAGTATCTACATATCTAAATGTAGCGGGATTTGTACTACCAGCAACATCTGCTATAAGTGTAGCTCCTCGATAAACTCTATATCTTTGTACATCACTCAGATAAGCAACACCAGGATTTGAAGGGTAGGACCATGTAAGAGTAATTTGATCTCTTTGATTTGTTGTAGCAACTACCGTTGGAACGAGCGGGGAAGATGGAATACGTATTGTTTTATATGGTTTATTTGCATTTGTATCAGTCTTTGGATTCACCATATTGGGACTATAAGCACCACAATATTTTGTAGTTGATGGGTTATAAGTCGTATAGTTTACAT
>JAUPVU010000090.1 GCA_030916925.1 Patescibacteria group bacterium | reverse complement strand
ATAAGTTCTATATTCTCTTATATATTCAAGAGCCATAAGAAGCTGGTCTTCTATAGATAACCTATTAGGTCTTCCTCCTAGCAATTTTTTAGAGGATTCTGCTTCTTTTAAAATATCCACCATCTTTTCAAATGTTGATCTCTTCACTCCCGTTAATCGACGAAACTCTTCGACCTTAAACTCTTTCAAACAATCGTATCTCATAATTAAAACATGATAAAATATTAATCATTTTACAGATCTTCTGTTGGTTATGCAAGAGATCTATTGTCTGCAACCGACAAACTGGAAGCAGAGTAATCCAATCAACTAATAAACAAGAAACTAATAGACAGGTAGTTAAAAATTTATTTTTACAAAACTCAAAGATTCTGGCTGAGTACGGTTTAAATAAAAAATTTAAAGGAATCTGGATTCCAAGCGAAATTTTATTAATGCCTGAACTCAGCGCAAACGCAAAGGTTCTTTGGGCAGAAATAGACTCTCTCTACAGCGAAGAAAAAGGCGGATGTTACGCCTCTAACAAATATCTTATGAATTTCTTAGGATTAAGTCGTGCTGGATTACATGCAGTTTTAAGAGAATTAAAAAAGCAGGGACTGATCGTCAATGTCAATGATAACGGAGGTAACGAATTCAACAACAGAGGACGAAATAGAGTAATTAAATCTATCCATCCATCAGCTGAAAAACTAGTTGAAAAGCAAGCGAACCTTCTCAAAAACGAGAAGTCAACGGTATCAAAAACGAGAAGTCCTATATATAAGGATTATAACAAAGAAGAGGGGGGAGAAAAAAGCAAATCAAACCCGCGCAATTTCTTCACTCAATTCTTCCACTTCTTCTGCCAAAATTGAACAAAAGAATTCTTACGGCGAATTTCAGAACGTCAAGCTTGACCAAACGGAATACGATAAGCTTCAAACTAGGCTTGGACAAGAAAGTCTTACAAGAATGATCAAACGCCTAGATCTTTACGTTGGACAAACCGGTAAACGCTACAAATCCCATTACATGACAATCCTAAAATGGAATGACGATGATGCAGAAAAAGACAAGAAGACCAATGGATTTTCATTAGCAAAACATCGTCAAGGATCAAAGCTTGCCTTCGAAACAGAAACAGATACCTGGAGACCTCCTGCGCTTGAAAAACGAGTAAGAACTCCGGAAGAAAAAGCTGCAATCCTGAAAGAATTTGGAGTAGCTCTATGAGTTGGGATATTTTTTGTGAACTCTACCAAGTTGGAGCGCGTTACCGAAATGCGCATATAGGCAAATGCGATAAGCTTCCTGAACATCTCATTGACGAGGGTATCGAATGGTGTAAGAAGCCAAAAAGCCTGCTCATTCATGGCTCCTCAGGAAGAGGTAAAACTTATTTAACTTACTGTTTGCTTAGAGAAGCAATGCGCCTCTACGGGTTGCATCAAATCCGATGGGTAAAATCTAAAGCTCTAGATGATCAAATCCTTCAAGCTTTTAGTCAGTACGGGACTACAACCGATACGATTAGAAAATTTAGCGAGATCAATCTTCTCTTCATTGATGATTTTGGAGTTGATAGAGGAAGCGAAAGAACAGAGAGAGATTACTATGAACTTATTGACAATCGTTGGGAACACATGAAACCCACGGTAATTACCACGAACCTTACTCCAGAACATATAGAAAAAACTTATGGATCAAGGATCTTTTCAAGACTAAAAGATTTTAAGTGGATCAGTTTTGAAGGATTACCAGACTTAAGAGGAGAAAACCAATGCCGTTAATTATTTTAGAAGAAGCTATTCAGCTTGCTTACGAAAATTTAGAATCTAAAGATTTTTCTGAAATGATTCGTGAATTAAGAAATGCCATAGGACTCAAGCTTTACAAAGCAGCTGAGCTTATCGGAATAGCACCAGCACGTTTGAAAAACTTAGAAACAGGATATTTCCGAATCATGCCAAAAGAAATAGAATTGAACGTCATTGCTCAGCTTTACGATATCGAAGTTGGAACTGTTAAATCCAAAGCACAAGAGCATGTCAAACAAAGATTACGTGCTAAAAAAGTGAGGCTCAATGAAAAACTGTAATTCCTGCAATGAAACCAAACCATGTACTGAGTATTATTTCCAACTAGGAAAGCCCATGAATAGATGCAAGGAGTGCCAAAAATCTTATGTTCGGCAGTGGTCCGAGCTTAATAAGAAAAAGATGATGGAGACAAGAGCCAAGTATGACATCTCAAAATATCGAACCAAGAGAACAGCAAGCTTACTAAATGCTGGAGCAACAACATGAAATTAGTTTTAACTCAAAATCCAATAGCTAAAGCCCGACATCGCCATATGAGAAAAGGAAATAAGATTATTACATTTGATCCGCAAGACAAAGACAAAAAGAATGCCAAATTACAACTCATAAAGCAAATGCGTGAAAAAGGCTATTCTTTGGCCTCTGACGGGCCATTGCTCTTGAAGCTGATAAACTTATACAAAAACTCCACAATCATGGTCTGAGAGGCGTCGTAGAGCGTCTGAAGGGCTATCCTGCATTAGTCGTCCAGACTTAGATAACTACGTGAAGTTTTATTGCGATGTTTTGAATGCAGTTGCCTATTGTGATGATAAGCAGATTACACGACTTTGGTCAGAGAAGCTTTATTCTTCCAATCCAAGATTGGAAATCATCATTCAACCAATAGCAGAAAAAATAAACAAAGAACATGCAGTGACGGTAGTTGGAATGTTATCAGACGATCAGTTGTCCTGTTTATCTAAAAAAGCAAATAAGCTTGGATTACAAAATCGTAAGATCGTTCGTTTGTTTTCTGAAGAAGATGACAAAGGAAAACACTTCTATTTTGAAGTTGCGTGCTCAAATTTAAGCACGCAAGAAGAATAGTAAATATATTTGCTAACTTAAAGACTGTTTTGTATTATGTTTGCTGATTGTACATCACAGCAATCAAGCTTAAAAAGAGATTTAAAATGAACTTATCTGCCATATCAAACTACGTTCCAAAAATTGGAATTGCATCGCCACAGCAGGCAGTTAAAAACTTAACAAAGCTCACCGTTCCTATTATTGTTCTGGTTGGAGCTTCAATGATAAATGAAGCACAATCAGCAGGCGGTTATCGTTATAATGAATGCATAAACGATTGCAGTAGGCATCGTGATATCCACGAAATTGCTAGATTACTGTGTTATACAATGTGTTTCTTCTTTTCTGATAAAAGTTAATGAGAGGATGAATTGGATTTCGAATTGCTTCGCAACTTTCTACTTAGTGCTGAAGGGCGGACTCTTGCTCTTTTCTCTAGGATGTTCTTATCGGCCATTTTTTTATGCTGGGGCATCCAAATTTTTGACTTTAAGAAGTTGACTCCTTTTTTCTCTTGGAAGAGAGTAATCAGTGTTTTCCTTCTTATTGTAGCCTTTCGTTTTTTCCATAGTGCATTGGACTTTTCACCTTTTCCATAGTGTGTTGAACTTTTTTGAAGTTGCGTGCTCAAATTTAAGCACGCAAGAAGAGTAATACATTGTGCAGGCAACCCAAAAGTAAAGAATAGTGAAATAATCTACTCCTGGGTTGTCATTTTGAACGAAGCCAAAGATTGATTTTAGATTTCAAATTGATTGAGGAGCTATAGATGAACATCACAAGATTCTTTGCTCTCCCGCATGCAAAAGATATAAGCCACCAACAACTGCACAAAATTTGAAGAAATTTGCACGCTTTTTTTTCATCGACTGGTGGTTGATTTATTGGATCTGTATCAGAAATCGTATTTTCCGGATTATCTTCAATAGCTAATTGATTTTCTTTGGGTAATACCGCTGCTGGTTCTCTACCAGTTAGTAAATAAAATCCGTTCCTTACAGGATTAAAAAATCGCTTTGCTAAATTTGCAATATTCGATGTCATTTCTTTCAACTCTGACGATGAAGTAGCTAGATTTTGTAAAGACTCTGTGTTTTTTTTCTCCAACTCGATTAGGTCCACCTGTTGTGCAAGAAGAGTTTTGTTACCTTCTCCTAATTCTATTAGACCACAAGAGACTTCTTTTTGAACTTGTTCTAATCTATCCATTGCTCGCAATGCTATTGTCAAGCGTTCTGTTAATAAAAGAGCTCTTGCGGAATCTTCAGGAAGCCTTGTTGAATACTCTTCTGTGATACGATACTGTGTTGCTAAACAGGAAGCGCAAAGTCAGGATGCTTAATGAGCACGTCTTCTATCCAACGAATATTCCTATAGCAAGCGCTTTCTGAAATCTGATAGGATGCTCCTACGTGAAAATAAGTTCTATATTCTCT
>JAUPVU010000006.1 GCA_030916925.1 Patescibacteria group bacterium | reverse complement strand
GGCAAAAGATTTCTCCAGGTAAAGTTTCATTCCAACTTTTAAGATATATAAAACCATTCTTCTTTCGAAATGATAAATCTTTTAAAGCGATTGATGGAATAGTCTGTCCAACATCTTCAATTACTCCAACACAACCAACTTTATATAAACATGTCGATTTATCAGAAATAAATGCTGCCTTCTTTATAAAATCATTTTTCTGATGGCTATTGAGTTTCATTTTTTTTGAGAGTTTTTCGTAATTTCTCGGCAAGTTCTTGAGGCGAAATATTTAATTCTTGGTATTCCATTTTAATTAAATCAAGTGAATACGGAATCAAGTGGATATGACTATGCACCACAGATTTTCCGGCCCGATAACCTTCTCCAATCCGATATAAAACCCAGACATCCTTTATTTTTAGAGTTTTTTTAAGCAACTCAGAGCCGATTTCAATAATATGTTTAAACTCAGCCCATTCCTCGACTGTAACCTCTTGAATAGTTTCAGAATGACGACGTGGAATTACCATTAAATGCCCATCGATGTATGGAAATAAATTTGTTGTAAGGACCACTCCGTTTTTCTCATAAATAATATACTTATCTCGCAAATCACAAAAAACGCATTTGCCAGTAGACTGCCATGCTTTTTCGTATTCCCCTTTTTGCCTTGCTTTAAAATTTGAATAATCAGTTTGCATAGTCATTAATCTTTAAGACTTGTGAGTTTCTCTGCTTCATGTAGAACTTCTTTAAAAAGTTCTCTTACACGAATACCTGCTGCTCTTTTAATTAATTTACTAGA
Source organism: Patescibacteria group bacterium (assembly GCA_030916925.1). Taxonomy (GTDB): domain Bacteria; phylum Patescibacteriota; class WWE3; order 2-01-FULL-39-13; family 2-01-FULL-39-13; genus JAUPVU01. The sequence goes on along the minus strand of JAUPVU010000006.1, from coordinate 5,346 downwards.
AGAAAGTCCATCTGCTTGTGGTGGAGCTGTTACAATTTTGCCTCCCCACTCTTTAATATTATCAGAGATAGATGATTTTTCGATATTGTTCCATTCTTCTTTAACCGTAAAAAATACATCGGGTTGTAAATCCATAAGAGGTGGAAAAATACTTTCATCATCGAAAAGAAATATATAATCGATAAATGGGAAAAACGACATGAGTTCAGCCCTAGAGTTTTCATTGATAATCGGACGTCCCCTACCTTTCTGTTTTTTAATAATTCTATCTGTCGGAATACCAAGTATTAGAATCTCTCCTTCCTCTTTTGCCTTTGAAAAGAACCGAACATGCCCTGCATGAAGTAAATCGCAAGAACCAGAAGATAAAACAATTTTCTTCGATTCCTTTTTTAATTTTTTTACTATGATGCTTAATTTATTTTGAGGAATTATTTTTCGGCCAAATTTACTCCCAAATAGTCCCAGGGTCATTAAATGTTCTGGAAATACTAACGATTCCGTTCTAATTTTTGTTTTTAATCCAGAGAATGCTCCTACTTTCCAATTACCATTCGCAAGATCAATTTTAATTTTCCCAAAGAAGTACTCCACTACTTCTTTTATTTTTAGATCGGCGACCAACTCAACAATCATAGAAGAAGAAACAAATGGTCCATTTGGCTTTCGTTTGTAAACTTGCCCACCATAGCTTTCGACAAATTTTTCTTCAGCGGGTTTTCTTAAATGGCTTTTCCAATCTAAAGAGTGTGTGAAAAAAATATCAGGTTTGAGGATTTTTAAATGTTGAAGTAGATTCCTATCGTCAACATATATTACTCCGTCGACAAAATCAAAAAATGTTAAGAGCTCTGCACGATTTTTTTGATCAACTAGGGGAAATCCTTTTCCTCTCATTTCTCTACGAGATTTATTAGTTGTTACACCAACGATTAGCACATCTCCTAAGTTTTTTGCTTCGACTAAATATGCTGCATGGCCACTATGTATTAAGTCGAAAGTTCCGTAGGTAAATACAATTTTCTTGCTTGAAGGTGTTTGGGACTTTAATTTGGCTAAATCGTCTTTATTTAAAAATTTGTTAACCATATTTCTTACCGATTATATCACCCAACATGAACCAGGCATAAACTCTTTTATTGTTTTCTAGCCTAAACTTCACTATAATTCTTCTGTTACCCCTTCTGTAAGGGGGTGTAGCTCAACGGTTAGAGCGCTTCCCTGTCACGGAAGAGGTTGCGGGTTCGAATCCCGTCACTCCCGCCAGAATCATCTTTCTTTACATTGAGAGTGAATTTATATACATTACTTGTATGAAAAGTATATTCACACCCATTTTTTTGATTTCACTGGCTATCCTATTTTTCCCACCTCTATCAATGGCTCAAGAGGAAATGCCAACGGGCGTACAAAATCAGTTACAAGTTGATCCCGTTAGAAGAAGACTAGAAAAGCAACCTGAAACCACTCCCCAGAGAATGGAAAAATATGAGGAATTTAGAAAAGCCTTTAAAGAAAGAACCGAGCTTAGAGTAGAGAATCTAAAAGGGAAATTCTCTGAGCAGCAACAGGCGAGACTTTCTTTAATCAAAGAACACACCGCAAAATCGCAAGCAAGATTATTAAAAGCAACAGAAAAATTAACTGAAATCGTAGACCGAGTTGAAAAAAGAATTGTCGACAGTGGTTTCGAAAATGATGAAGCTTCAGCAAAACTAATAGCAATTCAAACCGAAATCGATAAACTTGAAGTCGAAATTACAGGGCTCACAGTAAAGTATGAAAATATTGAGGAGCTCGAGGTTGAAGAAATAAAAGCTATGTTAAAGGAGTTAAAGGATGATACCCGAAGTATAATAAGCCAACTTAAAACGATTAAAACAGATTTAAAAGAAGTGATTTCAAGTTTAGAATAAAAAAATGGAAACCATAGAAACAATTCAACCTCAACAAGATCTTTCGCAGGTTAATCAAACTGCTTACTCACCAATCGCAGAAACCCCTAAAAGAACTCGTGGAAAATTACTTATTTTTATTTTCGTGGGCTTGGGGATTTTATTATTAATTGGAGGAGTTCTATATTATTTTTTGAGCGATCTTTCAAACGAAAAGATAGATATGCGAGAAGAAGCTATCGTACCAACGTCAACTCCAGAAGTTACTCCGTCAGTAACTCCAACGCCTGTAGAAGAAAACGAATTGGATTCTGATTCATTAATTATGGAAATTGAAGGAAGTACTGAATCTCTAGGAGGAAGCACAGATTCAATGAATGAATCTTTAGACAAGCTAGACTTTGACTCAGCTGATTCTGAACTTCAAAATACTGTTTTCTAACATATCTTGAGTCTATTTGTATTATATCCTATAATACACTCACTAATAATTTCTCTGCCCAGAAAATATAAATATGGCAGATGAAATAAATGCACCAGAAAATAATAGTAAACAAACAGGTAGAGTTGCAGTGGTTTTTCTGGTTATTGGACTTTTGATCGTTACAACAATCGTTGTTTTTATGTATCGATACTTCAAAGAAGCTGGAGAAAAACAAGCAACTCCTTTGGCAACGGTCGAAACCGGAGAACCTGCAGAGTCTTCTCAAGATGTCGCCATAGATGAATCACTACCAACTCCAAGTAAATCCCCTATCTTGGCAACGCCAGATTTAAATAATCCTGAATCAGACAAGGTGCTAGGGTTTGTGGGTAAAAATAATCCCACGCTACAAAAAGGAGGCATTATTGTCTCCCCAACACCTACGCCAACGACTAAGCCAGCACCAACATTAAGTAAGCCAAGTGGTATAGAAAAAACAGCAACAAATACAACGGTTACTAAGAATGTGAAAATAGCACCTGGAGTGTGGGTAGCAGTTAATTACAAACCCGGGGATATAACCGGAAGCACGCACGTAGTAGTAAGGGGTGATACATTATGGGAAATATCTGAAGGAAAGTATGGTGAAGGAAAACAATGGAAGAAAATAGCTGACATAAATAAAGTAGGATATTTGAGAAACGGGAATCCGCTTATAATTCCTGGGACAAATCTTCAATTACCATAATATTGTGAGTTATAATTAAGAAAGCGCGACCGTGGTGTAGTGGTAACATGCTTCCTTCCCAAGGAAGAGACCGAGGGTTCGAATCCCTTCGGTCGCTCCAATATCAGATATCTACGGCTGAATCCCCTGAACTCCACTATCAGAACTTTCTAAATCATTCTCAGTTGGTGTAACCACAGGATTTCTGGTCGAACCGATTACAATTTGAACATCATAAATACTAGAGGCTGGCAAATATTCCTCTAGCACAACAACTGAATAGTCAATTAATATGTCTTGCAACAAATCCTGACCTAATTTAACTTCCTCTGATTTAAATTGAACTGTAGTATCTGAATAATCAAATTTATCTGCGTTACCTAAATTAACTCTATCAAATTGTAAAGGAATAATTAGATCTCTTAATTTATCCGCCTCACCAGGAATACCAGACCCATTTAAAATATCTATTCTATATCCCTTAAAGTTCTCTAGAGCATTTGGTCTCTCCACAACCTTACTATCAATTGTTTCTTGCTCCTTTTCGTCAATTTCATTTTCGTTAGATGTCGTAGATACTGGTGTTGGAGTAGGTATGACTGCAGTAACATTGTTAGCACTCTTTTTAGTCTTGTCTTCCTTTGTAAAATAATAAGTTAATGCTCCAGCCATCACAAGGAACATAACTACAATTGCAATAATAGATAATAACTTTTTGCGTTTAGATGTCTTTTGAGGATCTTTAGGGACATCTATCTTCTGTTGGATATCTTCAATTTCTGAACTCTCATCATGATTCAAATTCAATTTAGCTTCATCGTTTCGACTTTTTATTTCAGCATAGTCTTTAAAAAGAAATGGCGTTAAATCGATAGCCGTGATCTTAGTGTTGGATTTTTCTAGAAATGATACAAGCTGCTCATTAAGAACCTTGTTATTGTCAGATACCAGCATTTCAATAGGAAATGACATTGGGATTTTAATTTTAATAAATTCGAAAAATTTGTTAATCTGAGACTCTAAATTCTCATTGTTCAAGGTAGTAACCATGTTAATAAACCCATTATTTGCAAGTGCAATTATCGACTCGTAAGGAGAGCTATAAAATATTACATAATATTGATCCGACTTTGTAACCCCCTGGGAAAGGAAATAAGACATAGGCTCAATAAATGACGGTGTTATTTTAGATTTTTCGAATGCAGTGTATATATGTTCAATAAAGGATTTTTCTGAAGCAGCAACCTGAACTCTGCAGAAGCCTTTATCTTTAACGATTTTATAATCCCAAACCAGACGGTCGGAATATTCAGGTATTTTCTCTATCACTTTCTGCCTAATTAAGGCCTTTTCTTCAGCAGGCTTTTGAGGCTTATCTATTGTAAATGAAATAACGTAGTTCAAATCATTATTTAATAGCACTCCCCAATTCTTAGATTTAAATTTAGCTAATAGTTGAGAAATTACCTGCTCTAAATTTGATTCAATCCACATTACTGGCTCATCGATATTTAAAATTTTATTATCAGTATGCGAATACAGATAAATCTTATCTTTTGTTATCAATAGCAAATTGTGATTCATTATTTATTTCTCCAACTTATAATGTATATTTTATCCGTTCTGTCAGCAACAATATTTATTGTATAGACCATTTCTGACAACGCTGCACTTACATCAAAATCCCATAGAGTTCCGACTTGGCTATTTTGTATAACATTGCAAGTTACACCATCCATCGTGACAGTACCAGGAAGAAGATTGTCGTGGTTTAATTTTAACAGAACTTCCTCTGCACAGGACTCCACCACTAATTTTATATTATTTACACTTTGCTCATGTAAAATTCCGTTTATTCTATAAGCAGAAGTAATCGAAACGGTTACTAAAATTGACAATATTACTGCAGAAAGAATTAATACTGATACTAGCGCTATATATCCATTTAAATTTGTGTTTTTCATGTGGTTCTTATGTAAACTGACCCACTTTGTGATTCCGAATATCTTAACTTATCATTATTATTATCTTTATATTGAATTGTAATTTCATAATGGATAATGGAATTGGAGGTACTACTTGTGGATTGCGTTACCTCAAAGTTTGTTACTTGAACACGGTTGCTAGTTAAAAAACAGGGATTAACAGCAGGACATTGCCCCGGATCCCCAACTCCGAATAAAACCGATTCAGCTTCGAGCCTAAAAGTTGAATTTGCCCTACCTGGCTGACTACTTGTAATCAAAATTGCATTCGTACTTGAAGAGACAAGCGAAGCATTCTTAATTTCGTATTCTAAT
>JAUPVU010000089.1 GCA_030916925.1 Patescibacteria group bacterium | reverse complement strand
TCCTACCAAGGGCAGCGCTGGGTAGCTACGTTTAGTGGAGATAAGTGCTGAAAGCATATAAGCACGAAGCTCTGCCCAAGATTAATCATTATCCTCCTGGGAGACTACCAGGTTGATAGGCAACAGGTGTAAGCACGGTAACGTGTTCAGCCAAGTTGTACTAATGGATGTTAACTTTTTGACGTGATTTTGATAAACATGAAGTCTATTCAGTTTTTAGAGAGTGATAAATTAATACTAAGTAATTAGCTTTAATTGGCACGACGCTGGCGATAGAGGCGGTGTGGAACCACCTCTTCCCATTCCGAACAGAGAAGTTAAACGCACCAGCGGCAAAAATAGTGGTATGGCAACGTATTGTGAAGATAGCTCATCGCCAGCGTCGTGCTCGTTAGAAAATTTAGTAGGAGATTATTTAAAAAATGGCTACACAGACTAAAACAACAGAATTAAAAGAATTGATGCTTAAGCATTCAAAACAGGTTAAAAACTATAGTTTTGGTGAACCTGTTACAGGAAAAATTGTTCACGTAGATAAAAGATATATTCTTCTTGATATTGGGGCTAAATCAGAAGGTTTAATTTCCAGTGATGAGATAAAATTACTTCCAAATAAAAAAGTAGAAATCGGACAAGAGCTATCAGCGATAGTTATTTATCCCGAAGATTCTAGAGGTAATTTGATTTTATCACTCAAAAAAGCCAGATCCGCAAAAGGTTGGGAAGCATTAGAAATAGCCTTTAGAGATCAAGAAATCATTACAGTTAATGTTATTGATTACTTTAAAGGTGGATTAATAGTTGATGCTTTTGGACAAAGAGGATTTGTTCCAATTAGTCATTTAAACAGGAGTCATTTTGAACAATTTAATAATGCTATGGCAGAAGGTCAAACTTCTGACTCCGCTAAATCACTTGGGGGATTAAAAGGCACTCCAATTCAAGTAAAAATTATAGAAATCGATTCTACAAAAAATAGGTTAGTCCTTTCAGAAAAAGAAGCTAGACCACAAGAAGAATTACTAATTCGAGAAGAAAAATTATCAAAGATTAAACTTGGTGAAGTCGTTGAAGCTAAAGTTTCAACAGTCTTACCATATGGAGTATTAGTGGATTTAGGTGGAATTGATGGATTAGTTCACATTTCAGAAATCGCCTGGGAAAAAGTCGAATCCGCTTCTGATTACTTCAAAGTTGGAGATCCAATTACTGTAAAAATAATTGGAATTGATGATGACAAGATTGCATTATCAGTTAAAGAACTAAAAGATAACCCATGGGATAATGTTGAAGAAAAATATCCACTTGGAAAAGTTATAACTTCAAAGGTTACAAAAGTCGTTCCATTTGGTGTATTTGTTGAGTTAGAAAAGGGTTTGGACGGTTTGATTCACGTTTCGGAAACAGTTGCTCCATTGAATGTTGGGGATGATGTTACTGCAGTGGTTGTTAATGTAGATTCTAAACAGAGAAAATTAGCCCTTAGCGTAAGACAAATCGAAGATTCCAAAATCTATAGATAATGAAAGACCAACACATATTTGATTTACTTTCGGATGAGAGTAAACAGATAATTAGAAAATTAAATCCTTCAAAAAAGAATTTACGAGTATTGCCTGCAAATGAGGTTTTAAAAGCATTAATGCGTAATGATAATGTTGTTAAAGAATTACTCAATAGCGCAGAAGTAGGCGAATACAAGGCTAAAAAGATCCAAATAAGCGATTGGCTCAATTTTGCATACCACGAATCCTATTTAAATGGTTTTGAATCAATCGAAAAATTTCATCTAGTTTTTTCTTATCTTTTATTAGTGGATATAGAAAAATATTATCAAGCTAAAAAGTTAGTCCTTTCTAAGGCCGGTTTTGACGTAGATATCTCTGACCAATCTTTTATTCAAGACTTAACCGAAGTGGCGAAAAAATTAGCACATCCGTATGTAGGAAGAGAAAAAGAAATGACCAAGCTAATCGTTAATTTATCTTCGCAAAATGAAGATCGGCCAACTTTATTACTCGGTGAAAGCGGAACAGGTAAAACAGGAATGATGCTTGAGTTAGCAAAAAGAATAAACATTGGGCAAGTTCCATCGATTTTACTTGGAACAAGAGTCTTACGAGTACGTTTTGGTGCCATGGTGAATTCATTTTCGCCAGAAAAGCCTAATTTACAAGGTGATTTCTTTTCAAGGCTATTTACGGAGATTTTCTCGAATTCCAAATACAGAGGAAATGTAATTTTATTTCTCGATGATTTAAGAATTGGGACCAATTTCTTTATAACTTTCGGGCCAATAAATAAACGTGCTGGAATCGCGGTAGTCGGGGCTGCTCAAAATGATATAAATGAGAAATTTTGGGAAAGTCCCTTATCCAAATCCTGGAATATTATTACCATGGAAGAACAAACGGATGAAGAATACTACACAATTTTAAGGGAATATGCTGACCAAATAGAGAATGCTGGTAATTCTAAGTTCTCAAACGAAGTTATTCATAAAATAATCCAACTTTATAAAAGTGATTTAATTCTAGAAGGAATGCCTGGAGAAGGTATAAAACTACTTGAGCAATTGGCTATCTATAAAAGGCACAAAGCATACGATTATTCTGGATTATCTGGAAAAATCCAAGATTTAAAAAATTCACCAAAAACACGAATTGCACAAGAAGGCGCAATGTTAGAAGAAAAAATTGTAGAAATGGAGAATTTTAAAATCGTAATAGAGCCAAAAGATTTAATGGAGTATGTGGATACAGGAGAGGGTGATCGAAATGCCATCAATTTAATAATAGACAAAAAGAAAATTACAGATATCGAATCAAATATTAAGAAGGCGATAATCGGGCAAAACGAAGCAATTGAAGCTTTGGTTCGTGCCTTAAGGATTTCGTCGTTAAAACTATCTAGCGATTATCGCCCAATTGGTACATTTTTATTCCTTGGACCAACCGGAGTTGGTAAATCAGAGACTGCCAAAATCCTCGCTCGTACATTATTTAATACGGGTGAAAAAACTAGAAGAATGCCAACGAATTTTTTGCGAATTGATATGACTGAGTTTAGCGAAAAACATTCAGTTTCCAAGCTTTTTGGTGCTCCTCCAGGATATATTGGCTACGATGACAGCACTTCTTTAGCAGATTTTTTGATATTAAATCCTAGCTCTATCGTATTGTTTGATGAAATAGAAAAGGCTGATCCTAACGTTATAAATTCATTGCTTCATGTGATGGATGAGGGAGAAATTCGAAATAATAAGGCAGAAATAGCATCATTAGAAGAGTGCATCATCATAATGACAAGCAATTTAGGCGCCGAACTTATTAATCAACAAAATATTGGTTATTTAAGTAAGAAAAACGACGATTGGAAGGCTAAACTAATTGACAATCTAAAGCATAAATTAAAGCCAGAATTCCTAAACCGTTTTGATGAAATTATTGTATTTAATAAACTGGATAAGGTTTCAGTTGAAACAATTGCAAATCAAAATTTAGATGTTTTAATAAAAAAGTTAAGGGAAATTAATGTTAATTTAACAATTAATAAAAAAAGTTTTGATAAGCTAATTTCCGAAGCGAATAGCGAAGAGTATGGCGCAAGAGAGATAAGAAGGGTAATTCGAAAAGAAATCACAGATAATATATCTAAGCTTCTTTTAGAAAATTCTGATATAAAGGAAATACAGGTAACTTCTGTAAATCCGTGGAAAATTAAAACTAAGTAATGGCAAAAGCTAATAAAACTATTTTTGTGTGTTCTGAATGTGGAAACGAATATTCAACCTGGCAAGGACAATGCCGAGCCTGTGGCGCATGGAATTCACTATATCAAGCAAAAACATCAAGTGTTTCTATTAAAAGCGAACCAAGAGGCAACAAGAAACCCCTTAAACTCAGTCAAATCGACACTTCCCTTGCATCTAGAATTAAAACGGGAATTTCAGAATTAGATAATGTATTAAATGGAGGAATCGTTCCAGGTCAGGTTATTCTTCTTGCCGGAAACCCAGGAATAGGAAAATCCACTCTGCTTTTACAAATAGCTGACAAAATTGAAGTGGATGTCCTATATGCTTCAGGTGAAGAGTCAGAATCGCAAGTCGCGCTTAGGGCAGAAAGATTAAATATAAAAAATCCTAGATTGGATATTATATCTACAGGTTCTATTAATACTATTCTCGACGCTGTTGATAAAAAAATGTTAATAGTTGACTCTATACAAACCGTATACGTTGATGATGTTGAATCTTCGGCAGGGTCAGTAACTCAAATTAGAGAATCTGCATTTAAACTTATTGAATACGCAAAAGCAAATGATATACCTGTAGTTTTAGTAGGTCATATTACAAAAGAAGGTAATATTGCAGGTCCAAAACTTTTAGAACATATGGTGGATACTGTTTTGTATTTAGAAGGAGACAAGCAACATGTCTTTAGACTTTTGCGTGTTAGAAAAAATCGATTTGGTGATGATTCTGAAGTAGGAATTTTTGAAATGACAAATGATGGATTAATAGGAGTAGAAGATCCTTCTAAATTACTTAAAGGTGGCGACCATGATTATTCTGGTTCAAGTACCTCAGTGGCAATGGAAGGAAACCGCCCGATCGCAATAGAAGTTCAAGCACTTGTTACAAAATCACAATTCGGTTATGCAAAAAGAGCTGTAAATGGCTTTAGTCTCAATAAATTACAATTATTATGTGCAGTAATCCAAAAGCGAACGGGTATAAATATTTTAGATCAGGATGTCTTTGTGAATATCGCGTCAGGGATGCAAATTAAAGAGCCAGGTATAGATTTGGCTGTTACAACAGCTATTATATCGAGCTATTTAGATAAAAAAATCAGTGCGGATATTTGTTTTTTTGGTGAAGTGGGGCTAGCCGGTGATATCCGAAAAGTATATGCTCATGAAAAGCGAGTTAAAGAAGCAAAAAAATTAGGATTTAAGAAAATTTATACTTCAGAAAATTTAAAAAATATTTCTGAACTCTTCAATAAAATAAAAACAGATAAAATAAGCGTCTAAATAAAAAAGTCCTCATTAAATAAGCATATTCCTGATATAATTTGTACAGTAAAAATTTAACAAATAACTTGTCGAACGATCAGAAAATCATTTTATTCTTTAGAAATAATGCAAGGCTAATTTGGGCAACACTTTTAGCAATCGCAAGTCTGCTTATATCTAGATACATCTACTTTATTCGGTATCCATTCTTTCAATATGCCTTTGTAGGTGAAATTATTTTTGCTATATTAATTTTCTTCTTTACTTACTACTTAGGACGTACTGTTGCATCCTCAATCGGTCATTGGTTTGAGAAAGTTATAGTCGATTCGTTTAGAAAGGTTATTAGTGAGGTTTGGGCATATCAAACTAGCCGAATTGTCGAAGAAATAAACAAAGATAAAGTTGGTTCTAAAACTAAAAAAGATCAAAAAGAGCATTCTGAAGAAGAATATTCAAGTCTCTCGATGGGTATTATTCTTGATACTTCGGCCATTATAGACGGTCGAATTTTAGGTGTTATAAAATCAGGATTTCTCGATAATATGATTTTAGTTCCGCAGAATGTAATTAATGAGTTGCAGTTTATGGCCGATAAAAGCAATAAATTAAAAAGGGATAAAGGACGAAGAGGGCTAGATGTACTAAAAGAAATTCGCAAGATTATGGGAAAGAAGAAATTTAAAATACTTGATATTGATAGCAAATCTGACGAAGTCGATCATTCTCTTGTGGAATTCTCCAAAAAATACAATACAAAAATCGCAACGGTTGATTTTAACCTAAATAAAGCTGCTCAAGTTGCTGGAGTGGTGGTTATTAATATAAACGAACTTGCTAATGAAATTAAACTAAATGTTTTACCTGGCGAATTAATGCATGTAAAACTTGTTCAAGAAGGTAAAGAGAATGGTCAAGCCGTCGGATATCTTGAGGACGGCACAATGATTGTTGTTAGAGAAGGCGCGTCTCGCGTTGGAGAAGAACTTGAAGTAGCCATAGATAAGGTATTACAAACTAACGCAGGATGAATGATTTTT
>JAUPVU010000088.1 GCA_030916925.1 Patescibacteria group bacterium | reverse complement strand
TTACTACTAAATTTTCTGTGGCTCTATTCATTTCTAGGTGTCCATTATGTACGAATATCTCTCCGATTGATTTAACATTATTATCATTAATATTTGGAATGATCGTATATAACTCATTAGCTAACTCTACTTCTTTGTACTTACTTAATTGATTTATTGCAGCTGGTAATGATCCCTTATCAGACTTAACCTCGCCAATAATAAGTTCATATTTTGTATCACTGATTTGCTGAACACTTGATACTCTTTTCAATTTAAAATTTCTTAAAACTGGTAATAAATTTAAGGCAATACCATTTTGCTTATCAATTACTCCGTATTGACGTAAATACTTTGATATGGTGGAATGAAATGCTGCAAAATCTGGTATTCCTCCGTTTAAAGTGACCTCTTTATATTTAAAACTTTGCTGGAACCAGGGAACTTGATTTTCTACGATATATCCTTTTTTTATAAAGAAAACTGAAGTTAAATATTCATAAAATGGCTCTGCTGAACTTCCACTCTGAAAATTTTTAAATAATAAATATTCTGCAGGATTTGTGTTTTTTGAAATAGTTTCATATATTTCTCTTTCAATATTGCTTGATGTTTCATTTAATATGTCATGAATATAGATATATTTCTTTCCAATAAAAACGGATGGATATTTTATGCCCAATGCATCAGCCGAATTTCCTTCCTTTAATTTTCCAGTTAAATCACGCGAGAATAATCCTGGAGAGTATATAAAATATTCTTTTTGGAAAACTGATCGATGAATAAATACTTCAGACCTACCTTTCATCGTAACTCCGTTTTCGTCAATCAAATATGGGGATCCTGCAATAGATGAAAGAATGAAGGCGTCATATGCCTCCATTTCCACTAATTCACCTAGGTAGTCATTCTTCACGATCCGGAACCCAAGTTTTTCAAATATATTTAATATCTCTTGTTTTGTCATGGTGCAATTATAACAGGAATGAGGGTTCGCTTTAAGAGCGATACATTAAACGCAAGACTGTCTTTCAATTAAAATTATTTTTAAGGCTAAAATAGCAAAATTGGGTCCATTTGATGGACAGCTTTCTCGGTTATTTAAATCGACCAACTGTCCCAAAACTAAAACGATTTCTGAGGCTCAAAATGTCAATAATGCAAACTAAATTCTCAAGAATACAGAACTGTTGCTCAAGCACTTTAGAATTATTGTGCAGATATTATAATTGATTATAATATCTGCTATTTGTAAATAGTTTCTAGGGTTCAGAGGCAATTTATTTTGAAAGTTGTCCCAAAATTAAAATGGTTTTTGAAGCTAAAAAGACGAAATCTCGGGTAGTTTAGAGACAGTTTTGCCCATTTTTACATTTTTATAAGCATTGTTAATTTGAGGCTAGTCGAATATAATTCGCTTCAGATGAAGATTGAGAAGATTGAAGTACTGACTTCAAACAAAAAACACGCCACAGACATTGCAATGCTTGTTGATAAGCCAGAATTTCTTCAAGAAATACAAAGATTGAGGCAAAAGTGGCAAATTACCGAACTATACAAATATGAATTATTGGATGGACCTGTGCTTCTAGATATGCACAACCCTCTTTTCTACACTGGTATCAATAAAAGTAAGATTGAAGAAAAACTTCCTGAATTTAACGAGGACATCGACTTAGTTTTAAAAAAGTTTAATCGAGGAAAAAACTTTAGACTCATTGTTATCTACTCGTTAATAACTGGTTATGTACCAGAAGGTATCTATCAAAGTTGTTATTTTGACGTGGTAACCATCAATGAATTAGAAGACATGAACAAACCTGAAAGGTATCAATACGTGATCGTTCTATCCCCACGAACCGAGAAGAAAGAAGTAATTGAAGCATATAAGGAGTTTAAAGCACACATCAAAGGTAAGATCGATTTTCAACACAGTAATTTGAGCATGGACTTGCCTCAACACGAGGAATTAATTATGCAGTATCATGCTGGCAATATTCACGACTCTGCAGACATAGATAAATTTAAAACTCAAAAGGAATTAAATAGAACCAGAGAATGGTATTGGATCAGGAATATGGAACATATAAATGATGTATCAAAAAAACAAAAAACATACGAGCAAGTTCTTGATGAATGGCAAAAGGAGAAATGTTCTATAAAAACTAACCATGAAGACATTGCAGGTAAAAAAACTTGCGATTTCTGCTCAATCGAAGATATTAATATCATAGAGCAAGCACTTTCAGCATATTCCAAACTTCTCAATCAATCCTGAAGTTCCAAGTATTTACAACCTCATTAATTTATCTTTCTAAGTGAATTAAAATTCTCTAATGATTAGAGATGAAGAAAAGTATCTAACTTCAGATATAAAACTCCAAGCATTTCTCCGCTTAATGCTACCCAACTCTTTTGTTGGTCTGAATAAAACAAATCCACATAGAGTTAATTTTGTATTCGAGAAAACTAAAGAGCTTACGGAATTAATTAACGGTTATCTTACTCGTAAAGAATATTTGATTTCTCCGCTCTCTTTTGCAGAAAACATAGATCAAGGGAAAGCCATGATCTATGGTGATTATTGATCCCGTTCAGCAGACGATTAAGATTATATGGAAAATATATATTTCATCAAGTTTATAGAACATAGCCTTGAATTTTATGAGCTGATCAGGCAACGACCTTCAGCTTTTGTCTTGCTCGCTATCATTGCTGATAGAGCTAGAAAAGTCCAATTAGACATAGGCGATGGAACTGAAGTCGGAGAGGCGTATATTGGGGACTTCCGAGTATATGGTGCGACCTTGCAAAGTTATAGAACAGACAAAAGGTATTTAGAAAAATTCAAAATTGTAACATTCAGATCAACAAGCAAGGGAACAGTAGCAAAGATTGTTAAACCTAGCATATTTGATATTTCAAGAAATTCAGCAACAAACAAACTAACAGATTATCAAATAACAAATAACAACCTATCAGCAACTAAACAAGAAGTAAGAAGTGAGAAGAAAGAAGAAAGCCAAGCCCAGCCAATGGAAAAAAAGGATTTTTTCCATATAAAAACATCTACTTCTCACTTAATATCCCCCAACAATATTCATAACTTGACTGATAAGAAATTAGGCAAAGAGGAATACTGGGATAAGTATGCTCCAAAGGAAGCTAATGAGCTAAATATAGAAATGTATTCCGACCAGTACAACAATGGGAGAGAAGACTTTGTTAAAAAAGGCAAATATAAATCAGTTAATTCTATAAGAGAATTTTTGAAAAACGCAAACGATTGGGATCAGGAACAAAGATACTGAATTCTAATTCAGTATCGTCCTCGATTTAATATGGGAATTCTTAATAGTAATTAAGAAAGTGATTATGAATAGCAATTCATAATT
>JAUPVU010000087.1 GCA_030916925.1 Patescibacteria group bacterium | reverse complement strand
GGTCAAGGCATGGGTCAAGGCATGGGTAAAGGATGCACAAATCGTTAATTCGATAACTTTCAAAAGCTGACACCACCTTTCTAAACATTAGTGTGGTGTCAGCTGATTGTAAGACTACACGACAGTAGATTTGCAAACAGATAGAATAAAGGAATAAGAGATGATCGATTTAACAACAATGTCCGATTCGGACATAATCAAAATAGTTCGCACTAAGGACAAAGAAGCCTATGCGGAGATTATTAAAAGGTATCAGGAAAAACTTATGAGGTATGCCAGTTATATTTTAGGTAATGAACAAATGGGTGCAGACGCAGTACAGGAAGGATTTCTCAACGCCTACATTAATCTCAACAGGTTTGATACCGAAAAAAAGTTTTCAAGTTGGATATATCGTATTGTCCACAATGAGGCGATAAATATGTTATCTAAGCAAAAGAAACACATATCGATGAATTATGAAATTGAAAAGGATAGCGGACTAGATATAGAAGACGATTTTATTAAAAATGAAATCACAAACCGGACTTATCATTGCTTGGATCAAATGCCAATAATGTATAAAGGTCCTCTATCATTATTTTATCTCGAAGAAAAATCTTACGAAGAAATTAGTGATATCTTACGAATTCCCGTAGGCACTGTTGGTACACGAATCAACCGTGCTAAAGGACTAATGAAAAAAATATGTCAAAAACACTAAAAAATTATTCAACCCATTTGGAAGAAACCATAATGGAAAAAGTAAAATCTAATGAAATTTCTATGAAACCGAAATGGTACTTTGTAGTCGGATCAATTCTGACGGTTATTGGCCTAGTAGGTTTTAGTATTGGGGCAGTTTTTCTTACTAATCTGACGCTGTTTTTACTCCGTAGGCATGGTCCAATGGGACAATGGAGATTAGAACAGCTATTAACAAGTATGCCGATTTGGATACCAATACTTGCAATCATTTGTATTGTAATTGGAATATGGATGCTTCGGAAATATGATTTCTCTTATAAGGAAAACTTTAAGCTCATCATTTTTGGGTTTATTCTGTCGATCGTATTAGCGGCTTTTGTGATAGACCAACTTGGCTTAAACGATACTTGGTCGAGACAAGGTCCAATGAGGAGGTTTTATCCACGAGCAGATCAACAAGGTCCATCATTTCAACAAGACTCGGGAGGAGAAAGAGGGCCGGGACAAGGGAGATTTTACAGATAAAGTTAGCTGGTTTAGGTTTGTATTCTGATAATGATAAGTCGCGGAGCCAGACTCTATAATGCTAGAATACAGTTATGTATAGTCCAGACCGAACTCCAGTGAGGTCTCCTTTAGACGAATTAAAACTTCTCGCCAATATTGTATATCGAAATGCTTATAAGATATTTTTATATACAGCAGTTTTAGCTGCGTTAATTGATTTATTATCTAACGTGGTTTGGGGTGATCTCATCATAAGTTTTAGCAAAATTTTTGTGTTTCTATTTGCAATTATTTTTATTTATGTACGGTCTATCATATCAGCACGCGCAGGTCGCCAGAATTATATTGATAGACTTATCTTTTCGGCAGCACTAGCGAACTGGGTTATTTCATTCATCTCAACGTTAAATCAGTATTCATCCACTAATATAGTTGAAAGCGCTTATTTTATATCAGAAAGCGGTGATACAATCCTAAATAGTTTTGTACTAGGTCCGTTGTTAGTACCGGTCTTAATGGTGTATTTTATTCTTCCACTTCTGCCGTATCTTTTATTGGTTGATAAATTTTCGATAGTAAATCCATTTATGAAAAAATTAATGTTAATTGGTACCTTCTTTTTAGTTTATGGCTGGCTTATTCTATTATTGTTGTTTACAACATGGATAAAACCTTATGTGATTCAATTATCTGAGAATTACAATTTATATGTTTTAGTCTATGGCCCATTTTATCTTCTACTATCAAAAGAGTTATTTATAGCAAAAAAGCAAAAACTTTATAAAGACCAAGTATAGCCTCCATTTAGAGAATCGTCTACTAGGGTGAAGACACCTTCGGAGTTTTACAGTCAACTAGCGAATTATTGCAACCCCAGTTACTAATATTCGCTAAATTTCTCAACAAGTCTGTATTTAGGCTTTTGAAGCAAATGTAAGGGAAACTAATGTAATATCAGTTATAAAATCCTCTCATAGGTCCAGCCAGATGGGTGCAATTTTCTATTTAAAGGAAGATAAACTTATTCTTGAATCTGGGAATATAATTCGCTAAGGGTTACATTATCAGGTTGTAAGTCTATCTGATTTTTAATCTCTCTTCTAAAATCAGTTAACTCCTCTGGTGTCATATCTCTTTTAAAACCTCTCTCGTCAATTACGATTGACTCTCCTTTGTTGGCAATGATAAACCTTTGTCTGTTTTTGTGCATAGAGATACCCTTTCCATCACCATAAACCTCCGGAGCCATGTTGGCGTAGCGTAATCTGGGATTTAGAGTCCTGATGTCGGAATTCGCAACACCCTTTCTTTCATTTATTCGATATTCTATATTATGTTCCCACGGGGAAATACCTGTATAGAAAGTGTTGATTCCCGCCTTAACCCATTTTTTAACACTTGGTTGGAGATCGTTACGGACCCGGTTTATACTCTGATACGATTGGCGAAACTTACCAGACTCGTTACCCTCATTAAGATATACAACCCTTTTAATTCCTAATCTTAAAAATTCCTCAGCTGTCGGAAAATCTTGCTCTTCATAAGTATAAGGGGGTTTTACACGAGTTAGCAATTGTTCGAGCCTATCATTTCTATGACTGTCAAGGACGAAGACCGGAGGGGCATGTGGCCTTTGTCGACCAGTTTCTTTCAAGCTACTCATCTGCCGAGCAAAATATAGCATTGTCGCGAGGATTTCTTCTAGTTTGTTTGATTCTCTAGTAACAGGAGGTGAATGAAACATAATGATAGGCTGATAGCCAAGTCTTTCAGCAAGTCTAACTGCCATAGCGACACTATGCGGACCCCCCGAATCAAGCATAACCGCTGTTTCTTCACCTAAAAGGCCACTCTTAATGACTTGCTCTATACCTTCTACCGAGTTTTTTTCACCCTCACTGTATCTTGGTTTAATCATGTCTCCGACTTGATCAATGGGGGCTATACTCGTAGTCTTTTGAAATTTCATATATGGGCTTCCTTCTATGGGTTGCCAAGCTTCTGTTAGCCTCTGACTATTTAGATACTCTGTCCACTTTGCAGAGCCAGTGCTATCCATTTCCTGAGGTGAAATTATTTTCAAAGGGTTTTCTACCTGTTTAATAACACCTTCGAGTTGTTCTTCTAACATGATTAAATTATAACTAGCAAGACCATTTGTGCAACTTCCCTGATAAGCCAGAATCAGATGAGCGAATTCTTGATGAAGATATTCAACGGTTATAGGCATACTATAAACATGCCGCAGATTTTAATAGATTTATGAGATAACATTCAGTATTAAACAAAATCCGGTTATTGTATAACTTTCCCATTATGGGTTCGCATCCCTAGCACTTACTATGATGTGCAATTCGAACGAGTTCTAGCAGAAGAATCTGAAGAAAAGCTTAATGCAATAGAGCGTAAAGATGTTGAATCAATCTATCAATGAAGAATCACTGATTCTTGCTAAACGCCGTATAGACTTCGTGTCCATGCGACCAATAGGAAAGCCCGAGTTAGATGCTGTAGATAGTATTAATCTCTCTCCCGATGGAAATTCGTCAAGTTCAACTTCCGTTAGGCCATTTGCTAAATTAAAGGGATTGAATGCTGATTGCACGTATAACATCCCGGTTGTGGGGCTTTGTAAAGAATGGACTGCAAATATTACGTTTCGACAATATAAAAGATTGACTATTTTGGGAGTTTAGATGAATTGTTATAATCTACATATGACTAAGAATCCTATTATTAATGCTCTTTGCGCTTCAGGATATATAATCCTTGTCGTTTCAGTCATGACCTTCGTGACTCGACCTTTACAGAACAAACCCGATACATTTTTTGCGCCAATTGTTTTTCTCTCGGTGCTAACTCTCTCTGTTGCTGTAATGGCTTTCTTGTTTTTTTATCAACCGCTTCAGCTATTTATTGATGGAAAGAAGAAAGAAGCCCTAGATCTATTTGCTAAAACCGTTGGTATTTTTGCGATTATTACAGCAGTAATCTTGACGCTTCTTTTTTGGGGGCTTGTCTAGGTTTACAAAATTATTTGTGTTTGTAATATCCCGTAGCACTTTTTCCTTCACGAGCTATATCTTTTTCTTCTTAGGTCGGTTGAGTTAATTAAATAAAAGATATATTAAGTTGGATATAATTATTAACAGCAAGAACCCATATAAAAAAATTCTCTCCCATTTGTTTTCGTGTTTTAAAATTTTTTCATCGAGATAATATTTATTCTCAGAAGTCTTTATGATAAAAGGATAATTATCCTGTGCGCTCATTTTATTCGGTTGGAAACCATATCGTTGATTCCATCCTTGCATATCAAAGACCATAGCTGTTTCAGGCGTTATTGCTCCAATTGAACGGAAGTTCTTTACTAATTGATTATCACGAGCTGTTTTTCAAAAATGAAAGATGCCTGGGATAATTTTGATATTATAAATTTAAATCAATGATAATATTACTATCTTGAAATCGGATTCCCCTTTACGTCAACGCATTCGGATATAAGATATGTGGGGTAATCCGGATAATCCTTTAGCATCTCACAAGTAATTATTCCATTTCCATCTGCTACTATTTTCATCTCATCATTTTCTTTTACGGCAAAAACATATCCTCCACCGGCTGGCTCTGAAATAGGAACTACTCCCACTGCTATATATTTTCCTAAGTGTTTGTGAATAACTACCTTCATGTCATTTAGATTTAGACCTTTCGCAATTAAAGACTGTTTAATTTCTTGCGCTTGACAATTTGTTGGTCCTTATATATATTTAACAAGAACGGGCGTTCGTTCACCAAATATGTCTGAACAAACTAAACTAAAAATAATAAATAGCGCCAAAGACCTTTTCGCCAACTATGGATATCACTCGGTTACGATGAGGAAGATTGCATCCGAGGCAAATATAAGGCAGTCAGATATTTATAACTACTTTAGCTCTAAGGACGATATGCTAAAAAAAACATTTGATATAACCCGCAAGGATTTGGGAGAAAAACGTAAAAAAGTTAAAGAAGAAGATTCCTTTGACAAAGATATCGCGAATAGAATTAAATTTCTATTTGAAAACTCAAAAGATGTTAATTACATTTTGAAATATTTTTTTCAATTTAAATCATCCTTCCAAAAAAATGAACAAGGATATGTTCCCAATGCTGCATACAAACATATTGAAGAAGTTTTAAAAAAATGGATTGGGGTTTTAAATATCGAAGAAAACGAAATTCCTGAGCAGTCAAAAATAATTACACATGCAATTAACGGTTTTGTTCTCGAATACTTTCCTAATGAAATTGAAAAGACAGAGCAAAATCAAATGATAAATAGTATTACTCGTTTTATTAGTAAATCGTTAATAAAAGTTTAAAGGAGGTGAATATAATATGGAAAATAATTACATAATAATTGGAGCCGTTGGTTTATTGTTAGTAGGAATCGCAGGATTTTATGTTATGAATGGAGCAAGCGATACTATGGAAAATGAAACACCAAAAAAGGTAGTCGAAACTAAACCAGTTGAAAAGAAAGTAATGGAAGAGCCAACCGAAGAAAAAATGGAGACGAATACAATCGTTGATATTGCTGTTGGAAACCCAGATTTCTCTACTTTGGTTACAGCTGTAACTGAAGCAGAATTAGCAGAAACTCTATCTGGAACCGGTCCTTTCACAGTTTTTGCACCTGTTAACGCAGCGTTTGCAAAACTTCCAAATGGAACCGTTGAATCTTTATTAAAAGATAAAGACCAGTTAACATCTGTTTTAACTTACCATGTAGTCGCAGGTAAAGTTATGGCAGCAGATGCAATGAAATTGACTGAAGCGATGACTGTTCAAGGACAGAAAATCAAAATTAGTACCAACTCTAGCGGGGAGGTAATGATAAATGACGCAAAAGTCATATCAGCTGATATTGAAGCATCTAATGGTGTCATCCACGTGATCGACACAGTCTTATTGCCTAAATAATAAGCAATTCCAAGTGTTGGCCGTAAAATGCGGCCAACATAAATTGGGATAAATTTCTCCTCAGATTAAATCATGCAAGTTGTATGTAAACATTAATCTATTAACAATTTTACTAATTCCACGAAGTAGATATCACACAATAGTTGCTCTATACTAAAACTGAATGAACCTTCGGAAGGTCCTCTTTTTTGTTGCCATATATTTTTTTACAACTGTCTTTTATTTTGGGCTTACTTTGTTGTTTCCTAATTTTGTAAAAGCAGCAGAAATTTCAAACGTAGTAATTGCGGATTCTATAATTCCTGTTTATCAAAAATACGAAATAGATTTTGAAGTGAATACGACTTCTACGTATCCGCTATTTGAATACGATACAACAACACCGAATGGTGTTACCTCTGGAATTGGAATAACAGTTGAAGCGGTGATAACAACTCCGTCAAGTGGTCAGGTTACTCAACCAGCATTTTATATGAATGAAGTTACAAAAACTGGAACAGGTGAATCAACTCGATTTGCTGAATCAACGGATAATCATTGGGTTGTTAGATATGCACCGTTAACTGAGGGAACCTATACAGTGTATTTGAGAGCCACGGATGCAGCGGGGACCGATACTTCGGCAACGGTACAATTTACAGCGGTTTCTCCAACTACACCTGGATTTATTCAAGTTAGCGATACTGATTCACGTTACTTTACTTTTACAAACGGAAGCTTATATTGGCCAGTTGGTCCTCTTCAGCAAGTGACTGATTACGATATCTACGAGAATTCTGGATTAACTCTTTCAAGAGTTTGGCTTGGAGGATCTGGAATATATTCCACAAATTGGGCTAGGTGGATATCTTCTGGCGAAGATCATGGAAACGAAGGATTTATGAGTAAACTAAGTTGGCAGGAACATGCTCCAGGTAGCGATTTATCATACTTGCTTAGTTATCCAGATAATTTTAGATTTTGGCTAACATCTTGGACCGATGCCAGATATCACACCACCGTTTCGCCAAATACGACGTACAGAATATTTCTAAGGTATAAGGCAGAAAATATAACGGGGCCAAGAAATGGAGGAGCTTATGGTTTATTGGTGAAAAACCATGAGTGGTTATCTATAACAGAAACTCCGGATGCGGTTGATACTACATTGGCTTCCTATCCTACACTGGTGTCCCATTTGGGAAATACTGCAGGTTGGGTTGAATCTGAATTCGCATATACCTCTGGTAGTACTGTCTATAACGATTTTTCCCTTTACTTAAGTAACGTTACAGGAGGATCAGTTTATATCGATGAATTCTCCATAAAAGAAAATTTGGGTGGAGGTCTGTACGGGCCAGAAATAATAAGAAACCCTCGAGCCGATTTACATACATATGTTGATCAGCGTCCAGCAGCTTATATCGATTATCAGTTACAACAAGCCGAACAATATGGATTGTACTTTCGGTATGTGGTTCATGATAAGAATGATTGGATTCAAAGCCACTTAGTTAATACAGAAGAAAGTATTCCCGTTGGATGTGCTTATGATGAAACCACTTTTTTTACTGATGATTGTGCAGGAGGATATTATCAACCTGAAGATACGAAAGCGAGATGGTTGCTACGACAATGGTATCGTTATTTAGTTGCTAGGTGGGGATATTCCACTTCTGTTCATTCATGGGAGTTAAATAATGAAGGACCACCAGATGAGGATCCTCCTAGTTCTGGAACTGCACCTCACTGGGAAACAGCTGAACTGTTTGGTGCATACATGCAATCTATAAACCCTCAACCTCAAATGACGACAACTTCGTTTTGGTGTTGTTATAGGCCAGTATTTTGGTCCGGCGTAAATTTTTCTCACATGAGTTTTGCGGATGTTCATGAATATTCGAGTAACCCCCAATTGAGTTCACAGAACTACACTACAAATGATGCAATGTGGATGCTATCTATGGCGGATAATGTTGCAGATAATCTAGTTGGAAAACCCGTTATGCTTGGTGAGACTGGAATTGATTCAGCTGTTTTGGAGCAGGCGAATTCTGGTATTTGGTATCACAATATGCTTTGGGCAGGTTTACATCCGGGTGCATTATTCTCTCCTCTCTACTGGTACTCAGAACATCTAGATGTGATTGATGAGGGAGCAATTGCCACCGGTTTTACGACATTTGTTTCTGGTTTAAATGTTCATGAAGGTGGGTATGTTGATGCTGCTGCAATTAGTTCGAATGCGAATATTCAAGCAGTTGGGCAAAAAAATCTAGCGCAAGATCGCGCCCATCTATGGATTCGTAATGTTGATTATATTTATACGGTGGAAACCCCTACTCCTCAGAGTGGGGATATAACAATTTCGGGTCTTGATGACGGTGAATACACTATTCAATGGTACGATACTGATCTTGGTACCGTTAGTAGCACGGCTACAGCAAATTCTACACTGGGGAGTCTTGAAATTTCTGTTTCTAATTTATCTTCGGATATCGCCGTTCGCGTTAGTAGAACGGATGAAGTGGCTACTCCGCAAACTGGTGACGGAGATGTCAACGAAGACACCTCTCTTACAGTTGCAGATGTTACCTCGCTATTTGAACATTGGTTTACATTACATACTGGCACAGCAGACCAGTATGTTGATGGAATTGTTAATTCACTTGATTTTGCAGTTGTATATGCTGCCTTAACTGCACCAACACCAACACCGACGCCAACACCAACGCCTACTCCTACACCTACACCGACGCCAACGCCAACACCGACGCCGACACCGACGCCAACGCCGACACCGACGCCAACGCCAACGCCAACACCGACGCCAACACCAACGCCGACACCAACGCCGACGCCGACGCCGACGCCAACGCCGACGCCAACACCAACGCCGACAGGATTTGGAATAATAGGAGATAGTAATTCAGACGAATATCGAGCAGATGACAATAGAGGTGGTGTTTACTCTGCTACGACCTTCAATTTAATTGAACTTTTAGCTAACGAGAGAGCCTTAGATTTTGGTGTGTGGGGAACCTGGGGTGAACCTCGAAGAACTGGTTATAAGTATAATTGGGCTCGAAGTGCAGCACGCGTTGCTGACGTCATAACAAGTGGGCAACACACTGGTCTTGCTGCTCAAATCGCTGCAAACGAAATTGGTTTTGTATTTATAAATATCGGAGTAAATGATTTTCATGTTTGGAACAATACTTATGCGGAAATATATAATGGAACTTTGAGCGATGCACAGGTAACTCAGAAGGTTAATACAATATTGAGTAATATTGACTTAATCCTTACCACTTTGCAAAATGCTGGTGACCCAGATATCGTAATCACTAACCTCGGAGATCCTGGACTTGATGAACAATTCCAGACGTATTTCCCAAATGTAGCTGGAAGACAGAGAGTTTCAAATGCTATAAATTCGGTTAATAGTGGATTAGTTACTCTTGCAGCCGAAAAGAATGTTGCTCTCTTTGATTTATATTCATGGGGAATTCAATTCAGCACTGAAGTTGATCAAGACGGATTTTTACACGTTGGTGGGGAATTAATAGATACTTTAGATTTTGGTGATGAGCCACATTTTTTCCGGTTAGGTGATTCTGTCGGGCACATCGGAACAGTTGGTAACGGGTTGATGGCAAATGATTGGTTTATCACTCCTTTTAATACTGCATATAATACGCAAATCGAATTATTTACTGATAATGAAATCTTGACGAATGCTGGGATTGTGCCAACACCAACACCAACGCCGACGCCGACACCGACGCCGACGCCGACGCCGACCGAAACGCCGACGCCGACGCCAACTCCGTCGCCTTCGCCGACGCCGAGCCCAGTTGTGCTGATTGTCAGCCCTTCAAATGAGCAGGGTTGGACAGTGCAAACAGGTGCCTG
>JAUPVU010000086.1 GCA_030916925.1 Patescibacteria group bacterium | reverse complement strand
ACTACTTTACTTAGAATTTTTGGATTAGAAACCAACGAAGAAATAATGAATGCATTTAAAGATCTTCCAAGGGAGTTGTTAGATGCAGTTATTGGAAAGACATTAGAAAAAGATCCAAGCTCAAATTATAACGAAGCCGTTTTAGAAATTTATAAAAGAGTCAGACCAGGCGAGCCATTAATAATCGATGCTGCTAAGGCTTTGGTAGATAATTTATTCTTCAATATTAAGAGATATAACCTAGGCGATGTTGGTAGATTTAAATTAAACATGAAATTAGGTGGAGAAATTCCTAATGAAGAAAGATACTGGGTATTACAAAAGACTGATTTAGTAGAAATAATTAAGTACCTAGCTCATATGTACAGACAGGAGCCAGGTTACGAGATGGATGATATAGATAGTCTTGCAAATCGAAGGATTCGATCAGTTGGAGAATTATTACAATCAGAAATCAGATATGGTTTTTATCAATTAGAAAGACTGGCTAGAGAAAAAATGGCATTACAACCAAGAGAAAAACTTCCAGATCCATCTGTATTGATTTCACCTAAACCTGTTTCAGCAAGAATAATTTCTTACTTATCTTCAGGTCAATTATCACAATTATTAGGAGAATTTAACCCACTCGAATCTTTGGATCACAAGAGAAGACTTAGCGTTATGGGTAAAGGTGGATTAACCAGAGAGAGAGCTAGCTATGATGTTAGAGATGCTCACCCAACTCATTATGGAAAAATCGACGTTATTCGTAGTCCTGAAGGACCAAACATCGGACTTGTTACATACATGGGTTTATATGCACGTGTAAATAAATATGGATTCTTAGAAACTCCATATGCAAGACTTGCAGTTGAAAAAAATGGAAAAGTTAGAGTTACGGATGAATTCGAATATTTAGCAGCTTACGATGAACCAAATTACAATATTATTGGTGGAGATATAGACATTGATGACAAAGGATACATTGCAGCAGAAAAGTCACCAATGAGAAAAGGTGTCAAATTTTTTAACGGAAATACTAAAGATGCACATTTCATCGAAGTTTCCTCTCAACAAATATTAGGAGTTTCAACAGCATTGATTCCTTTCATCGCTAATAATGATGTTGCTAGAGCATTGATCGCTGCACAGCAGTCATCTCAGGCAGTTCCATTAGCAAGGCCACAAGCTCCAATTGTCGGTACAGGTAACGAGCAATTTATTGCAGATAATGCCGGATTAACGATGAGAGCAGAAGAAGATGGAATTATCGAATACGCAGATGCAAATAAAATTATCTTAAAAGGTACAAAATCAGGAACAAAACATGAATATAATTTAGTAACATTCTCTCAATCCAACATGGATTCATGTTATACACAGGTATGCGTTGTTAAAAACGGAGACAAAGTTAAAAAAGGTGATTTATTAGCGGAGGGTCCATCTTCTCAAGACGGTGAATTAGCACTTGGAACAAACTTAAAAGTCGCTGTTATGAGCTATGAAGGTTTTAACTTTGAAGATGCATTTATTCTTTCAGATAGAGTACTAAAGGAAGATTTATTATCTTCAATTAATATTTCTGACTACACTGTCCAAGTAATGGAGACAAAACTTGGTCCAGAAGAATTAACTGCTGATATTCCAAATGTAGCAGAGGCTTCTTTAAGAAATTTAGGATCAGATGGAATTGTTGTTATTGGTTCACAAGTTAAATCTCAGGATATTTTAGTAGGAAAAATTGCTCCAAAAGGACAATCAGAATTATCAGCTGAAGAAAGATTGTTAAGAGCAGTATTCGGAGAAAGAGTACAAGATGTAAAAGATAACTCACTTAGAGTTCCTCATGGAAGAAGCGGAGTTGTAATCGATGTAAAAATCCTAACTCCAAAAGATAAAGAGCAAATGGCAAAAGGTGTCATTAGAGAAGTAAATGTTAAAGTCGCCGAATTTAGAAGAATTTCAGTAGGAGATAAATTATCCAACCGACACGGACAAAAAGGAGTTATTGCAAGAATCATGCCAGAGGCAGATATGCCACATATGGAAGACGGAACAGCGGTTGATGTGGTTGTCTCACCTGTTTCAATTTTAGGAAGAATGAACATTGGTAATGTTTTAGAAGCTCACTTAGGTTGGGCCGGAATTGTTAAAAATACAAAGTATGCCATTCCTCCATTTAAGAAAGTTTCAACTGAATCGATTCAAAAAGAATTAGTAGCCGCAGGTTTACCAGAATCTGGGAAAATCAAACTTATTGATGGTCGTACTGGCGAGTACTTTGACCAAGAAGTTACAGTAGGTGCGATTTATATTTATAAATTACATCATATGGCTGAAGAAAAGATTCATGCTAGATCAACTGGTCCATACTCATTAATAACTCAACAACCATTAGGTGGTAAAGCTCAATTTGGTGGACAGAGATTTGGAGAAATGGAAGTCTGGGCACTTGAAGCATATGGAGCAGATAGCATGCTTCACGAAATGTTAACTATTAAATCAGACGATATCAAAGGTAGATATATGGCATTTCAATCAATTATTAAGGGATTGCCAATACCAGAATCACAAGTTCCTGAATCATTTAAGTTATTAGTTAGACAGTTAAATGGTCTTTGTTTAGCCATAACACCTATCAATCATGATGGTGGAATCGCCGCAGATGTAGCAGCTGCAGAAGAGCCCGCAATCGAATCAGACCTTTCAACAGAAATATAGTTTATTACAAAATATGATAGATCTTAACAGACTTAGAAATTTAGATGCACTAAAGATATCACTTGCGAGTTCAGATGAAATTTTGAATTGGTCGTATGGTGAGGTCACAAAACCAGAAACTATAAACTATAGAACTTTCAAACCTGAAAAAGATGGTTTATTTTGCGAGAAAATTTTTGGACCTGTTAAAGATTACGAATGTGCATGTGGTAAATACAAAAGAGTAAGATTCAAAGGTGTTGTTTGCGACAGATGCGGAGTTCAGGTAACCACCTCAAAAGTTAGAAGAGAAAGAATGGGTCACATCCATTTATCATCGCCAGTCGCTCACGTATGGTTTTTCAAAAATATTCCATCTGTAATGGCTGCAGTGTTAGGACTTCCACCTAGAAGTTTAGAACTTGTTATTTATTTTTCTTCATTCATTGTTACCGAAATTGATTTTGATGCTAAAAAAGAATTAAATAAATCTTTTCCAGACAGAATTATAAAAGCTAGAGAAGAAGCGAAGATTCAATTAGATGCTGATGCAAAAGCTTTATTGACTGAGGCAGAAGACAAAATAAAATCTTTATCTAAACAAACAGAATCCAAGTGGGACGAAAAATTAAAGACTAAAGCGGAAGAAATTAGAGCAAAAGCGAAATCAAAATCTAAAGACTTATTGTCACAAGAGCAAACCATTGTCGAAAGAGCAGAATTAGAAGTCAGAAAAATCGAAAAGAAATTACAAGAAGTTGAGCTATACACAGTTATGACTGATAAAGAAGTCATACATTTAGAAGAATATTTAGATGAATTTTGTGAAGTTTCAATTGGTGCTGAAGCAATGCAGAAAATCTTAGCCAAGGTTGACGTTAAAAAATTAAGTGAAGAATTACATGCTGATTTAGAAGACGCAAAATCAACTAAAGCCGACAAAATTAGAAAAAGATTAAAAGTAGTAGATAACTTTTTAAAGGGTGGAGTAGATCCAAAATCAATGATTGTTGATACTCTTCCTGTTATACCTCCTGATTTAAGACCAATGGTTCAATTAGAAGGTGGTAGATTTGCTACATCCGACTTAAACGATTTATATAGAAGAATAATTAACAGAAATAATAGATTAAGAAGGTTATTAGAATTAGGAGCACCAGATATTATTGTCAGAAACGAAAAAAGAATGCTGCAAGAGGCTGTTGATGCATTATTTGATTCATCAAAGGTCCGAAAAACTAGAACAAGAGATAGAAAAACATACAGGTCAATCGCCGATGCAATAAAAGGAAAACAAGGACACTTCAGAGCTAATCTTCTTGGTAAAAGAGTCGATTATTCAGGAAGAGCTGTTATTGTTTCTGGACCTCACTTAAAAATGAATGAGTGTGGACTACCAACTGAGATGGCATTGGAATTATTCCGACCATTCCTGATTAGAGAAATTATGTCACGTGGATTAGCTCCAAACATGAAGACTGCAAAATATATCTTAGAGGAAAAAACACCAGAAGTTTATTCTATATTAGAAGGTTTAGTTGCTAAGAGGCCTGTTTTATTAAATAGAGCTCCTACTTTACATAGATTAAGCATTCAAGCTTTCTATCCAAAATTAACAGATAATAAAGCAATTCAATTACATCCAGTCGTTTGTTCAGGATTTAATGCTGACTTCGACGGAGACCAAATGGCAGTTCATCTACCATTGTCAGATGAAGCAGTAGAAGAAGCAATTGAATTAATGCTATCTACGAATAACTTATTAAAACCTGCAGATGGATCTGTTGTTACTATTCCATCACATGAAATGGTTTTAGGACTTTATTACTTCACAAGTATTGACGAAAGAATCGCAATGCCAAAAACTGTATTTTCTGACTTTCAAGAAATGCATCGTGCGTATGGATCAAATGTAATCAAACTAAGACAGTTAGTTAAGGTTATGGATAAAGATGGACACTTAATAGAAACTTCCATAGGAAGGGTTATTTTTAACCGATCAGTTCCAAAAGAAATCGGTTATGTTAACTATCCTTTATCAAAATCCAAAGTTAAAGATCTTATCAAACAAACGATGGAAAAGTCCGGAATCGAAGCCACTATCGAACTTATCGATGATATGAAGATGGCTGGTTTTAAATATTCCACAAAATCCGGTATTTCATTATCAATTTTTGACTGCGTAAGGCCAACTGATATCGACGAAGTTAGAGCAAAAGCGGATGAAGAAATATCTCAAATCGAACAGAACTTACATATGGGATTTATAACTGAATCAGAAATGGAAACTCTGTCACTAAAGGTATGGGGCGAATTTATCAATCACTTTGATAATACAATCTTGAGCCATATGGACAAAGAGAACCCTGTTAGCATTGTTATATCTGCCGGTGCAGGTAAAGCTTCACCAGTTCAGATGAGACAAATCTCTGCTATTAAAGGTTTGATTGCCGATCCAAAAGGAAAAATTATTAATATTCCTGTTTTAGGAAATTACTCAAATGGTCTTTCAAGTTTTGACTATTTCTTGACTGGTAGAGGAACAAGAAAAAGTTACATGGATAAAGGTCTTGGTACTGCTGATGCAGGTTACTTAACCAGAAGGTTAGTCAACGTTGCGCAAGATGTACTAGTAAGACAAGACGACTGTGGTGCTACTCAAGGTAGAACCATTGTTAAGGGTGAAGACACTCCTTTAACACCATGGCACAAAAGGGGAATTGGAAGATATACCCTAAACGATATAAAGGCTGGAAATAAAGTTATTGTAAAGAAAGGCGAGCTAATTACGAAAGAAGCTGCGGATTTAATGCTCGATTTAGATGTATCGGAATATACAATTAGATCTCCATTCCATTGTGCTACCTATCACGGAGTTTGTGCAAAATGTTATGGAATAAATTTATCCGAAAACGAAGTCGTTAAAAATGGAGTCGCAGTCGGAATTATTGCCGCACAATCTATTGGAGAACCTGGAACACAGCTAACAATGAATGTTTTCCATAAAGGTGGAATTGCTGCTCAAAATATTACTCAAGGTTTGCCAAGAGTTGAGGAAATCTTTGAGGTTAGAAAACCAAAGAGAAAAGCAATTATCTCAAGCCTGTCAGGGAAAGTTAGATTCGAAAAAGATGATGGAAATAATACTATCGTCGTTGAGTCCACTGGCAAAGATAAATTAGTAGAAACATACACACTTGATGCTATGGATGAAGTAATCGTTGCAGAAGGCGACTTAGTTGCACCAGGATCTAAGCTAACAATCGGGTCCATGAATTTACAGGATGT
>JAUPVU010000085.1 GCA_030916925.1 Patescibacteria group bacterium | reverse complement strand
TGGCTTGGCTCGATAAATGCGGTTGCCGCATATGAGTGGGAAGGAACGACAAGGACTAAAACTAAAGAAAACGCAATTGAAGAAATTGCAAAGAAGGTTTTGAATAAGGGCAGTTTTGATTCCATAATTGAATATTAGGTTAATCTTTTATTGATTGCAATACTTTCGTTGATTTAGACTTAATTCGATTTCCTCGATTTTTATGAATCACGTTAGATTTGACTGCCTTATCTACTGTCTTTTGTAGAAAAGTCATTAACTCGGCGGTTTTTGAGGCATCTTTATTGCTATTTACTGCCTTTACAGCGTTTTTAACCCTTGATGTCCACCATCTATTATGTTTGGTCTTTTTAATGGTTTTTCTTATCATTTTTTTTGCTTGCTTAGTGTTTGCCATACCGGGGTATTTTATCAGGTTATTGTAGGCATATCAATATATATGGTAGTATCGCAATGTTTATGGTTAGAGGATTTTTAAAACGTAGCAGTTTAGCTCTAAGCTCGCAACAACAAACAATTCTTTCCGCAGCATCAGTAATTGGATCTATTTATTTGGTGTCAGCGTTTTTCGGTTTTGTCCGAAATAGAATGCTGTCTAATTATTTTGGTGATTCTAGCGAACTAGGAATTTTCTTCGCTTCGGATGATATACCTAGTCTAATTTTCACAATTATCGTATCTGGTTCAATTTCCTCAGCATTTGTTCCTGTTTTTCTAAAGTACTATAAGAAAGGTCAAGAAGAGGCTTGGAAAATAGCCTCTGAAGTAATGAATACTTCACTTATTGGAATCCTGATTTTTATTGTCGTAATGATAACTTTTTCTGATTTCTTTGCCAGAAATTTAATTGGCCGTAGCGCGGGAATGACCGATGCAGAGTATCGTCTACTAGAAAATTTAATGTCGATTATGATGGTAGCCCAGCTTGGTTTTTTGTTTAGCAGCTATTTTACGAGCATTTTACATTCATTTAAAAGATTTATTATTCCTGCTTTAGCGCCAGTTTTTATGAATATTGGAGTTATTATTTTTATATATCTTTTTACCGATGATTTGGGGATTTACGCTCCGGCGTGGGGAACAGTATTTGGTGCTTTAATCCATTTACTTATACAACTACCATTTGTTAGAGAGATAGGATTTAAATATAAGCCGTATTTTTCTATAAAACATGAGGGGGTAAAAGAAATATATAGGCTTACCTGGCCAAGAATTTTTGGTCAAGCAGGTATGAGATTTTTAATCCCGCTAAATACTAACCTAGCCTTATTTATTTCCCCTGCGTCGAACGTTATTTTAACCTTTGCGGATGATATTCAAAATTTGCCAGTTCGTATTTTTGGTGTTTCTATTGGGCAAGCTGCACTACCTATTTTTGTTAATTCGCTAAAAGATGAAGAAAACGCAGACCAATCTGAATTTAAGATCTTACTTCTAAAGACAATTAGGCAGGTCGTTTATTTTGTATTACCAGTAAGCGTATTGTTTTTTATTTTAAGAGTTCCTTTAGTCCGACTTGCTTACGGAGCTAGTAAGTATTCTTGGGAAGCAACTGTTATGACGTCTTATACTCTTGGATTTTTTAGTATATCCCTAATTTTTCAATCTCTCGCAATCGTTTTAACACGTGGATTTTATGCGCTAAAAGATACGAAAACACCACTAATTTGGAGTATTATTTCGGTTATCGTGAATGCTGTTTGCGCAATTTATTTTGTCAGGACACTTGAACTTGGAGTCTGGAGTTTGGCTTTAGCATTCTCTATTGGAAGCATGGTTAACGTTGTCGCATTGACTTTTAGTCTTTCAAAAAAGCTAGGCGGTTTTGATTGGAGTTTCTTAATTGGTCCTATAAATAAAATGTTACTGATTTCTTATTGTTTAGCGATTGCGCTATACGTTCCAATGAAGGCACTCGATAAATTTATTTTTGATACAACTCGAACACTAAACTTAATTTTATTAACAGGAACAGTGTCAATTTTTGGTTTTGTTACTTTTATAATTCTTTCAAAATTATTTAGAATCGAAGAGTTAAATATTATTAAAGATGTGTGGTCAGCTCTTTTGAGTAAGAATATAAAAAATAAAAAGGTTGTAATAGAAGAGTAATTTTCTAATAGTTTTTAACTCGTTGGGAAAGTTCTTGAAGTAATTCTATATCGAAATCTTCCGTCCTAATTTCTGCAGTCAGCCCATCTTCAATTTGAGTGTTTGGAATCCTAAAAAGACTTGTATATATACTAGCAGCTAGCCATAGAATGGTCGTAAATATTGTAAACAGGGCTAAGTTAAATACTCTTCGTGAATCCATATTATTTATAAAAAAACACTCCTTCAATTTGAACGTTTACGATAGAGTCTTCAAAAATTTCGTCTAACTCAATCTGAACTGAACTTATAGTGGTTATCCGAAGATACTTATAAACCTCTGAAATAAAATTCTCTATATCTGGATATTTACCTTCAATTTTAATTATATAATTTGCTTCTTTATACTCTGAATCTGGTATTTTCTCGTCTATTGGTTCATCAAAAGTGATACTTTCTATAACAACATTGTTTAATTGTGCCGTTTTACTAAAGTTAGCTAATAAATTAGATTCTGCGGTTTCAGAAGGAAATGCCTCGTCTAACTTTTCAATCTCCACAGCGTATGTAGTCATAAGACTTCTAGCCTCTTCTAATTTTGTTCTTTTTTCTTCGAGTATTGTTTCGA
This sequence comes from Patescibacteria group bacterium, assembly GCA_030916925.1. Taxonomy (GTDB): domain Bacteria; phylum Patescibacteriota; class WWE3; order 2-01-FULL-39-13; family 2-01-FULL-39-13; genus JAUPVU01. Next base: position 3,593 of record JAUPVU010000085.1, on the reverse strand, counting down.
TTTTTTTTAGATCTTCTAAATTATTATAGGTATCAATTGCTTCAACTATAGCTGGTCTAATTGCGAACACGACAAAAACACTTGTAATAATAAGCGTTAGCGATAGGTAAAAGTACTTACTATTCTTAATTGTCTGATATCTTTGTCTAAAGTCGTTCGACATCTTTGATCCTTAAAACCATCTCAAATATAAAAAGTTCATCATCCTGTTTGAATTCACTTGAGACTAAAAAGGCACTGGTGATGCGCTCCTCGCCCAATATTTTTCCTATAAAAGTTCCAAATGCTCTAATATCAGAGACCTCTGCCTTAATTGTTGCTTGGTCTGCTGTATATGTTGCGCTGGTAAGAATCACTTGATCTGCGACATTCTGATTAATCAGTAAAAACCGGTCTACCCAGTCAATTTGTCCATCTTTGATTGCTTTAAATTTATTTATGTCAGCGATTATGTTGTTAAAACGTTTTTCCTCTTCAGTTTTTTGCAATACTTCGAGTTTCAGATTTTCTAATTTCGAATTTATAGCGTTGGAATCTCTAACTAATTTAAACTTCGCAAATAAACTTATAAGGACGATAGCTTCGGTGATAATTATAATTTTTTTGCCTGATTGTAGCGACCAGTCAACGACTTTTTGATTAAAGCTTAGATTTCTTTCTTCTTTGTTTGCGAAGTTAAAATCTGAATTATATACAGGCATTAGCTAGATTCTAACAAATGTCTGTATAATATTTCCAACTATGAAAACTGCAGTTATACGTAATTTCTCGATAATAGCGCATATTGACCACGGAAAGTCCACTTTGGCTGACCGTATTATTGAGCTAACTGGTTCTGTGCGAAAAGAAAAAATGGAAGAACAACTCCTAGATAGTATGGATCTAGAGAAGGAAAGGGGCATTACTATTAAGCTTAAGGCCATTCGAATGCCGTATATCTTGGATGGAGTTGAATACCAGTTAAATCTTATCGATACACCAGGGCATGTAGATTTTGGATATGAAGTTTCAAGATCTTTAGCAGCCTGTGAAGGGGCCCTTTTACTTGTCGATGCTTCACAAGGAGTTGAAGCACAAACCATAGCGAATCTCGAAAAAGCAAAACAAGAAAATATAAAAATTATTCCCGTTATTAACAAAATAGATTTACCTTCTGCAAGAGTTGATGAAACCGCACTACAATTAATTGAGTTGGGTTTTGAGGAAAATGACATTTGTTATACATCTGGAAAAACAGGTGATGGAGTAGACGATTTATTAAAAAAAATCATTCTAAAAATTCCAGCACCGAAAGTTTCTGACACAGAGGATACAACTGCTTTAGTTTTTGATTCTGCATATGATGATTATCGAGGAGTTGTAGCATTTGTCAGAGTTTTTTCAGGAATAATTAAGTCAGATTCATATATTAGATTGATGGCTTCGAGGGCTAAATCAAGAGTTGTGGATTTGGGCTATTTAAATCCTACAGAAAAATTAGTTAAAGAACTAAGTTCGGGTGAAGTCGGATTTGTCGCAACTGGTCTTAAAGATATCGTCGACGTTAGAGTTGGAGATACAATTACTTTGTTAAACCAAGAGCCTGAGCCAATCCAAGGTTATAAAGAACCAGTGCCTGTTGTTTTTTTGAGTATTTATCCTGTTGATTCTTCGGACTATTTGGATTTAAGAGCTGCTGTTGAAAAATTAAGACTTAATGATGCGGCTTTTTCTTTTGATCCAGAGAATATTGGTTCTATGGGAAAAGGTTTTAGGTGTGGTTTTCTTGGATTGCTTCATGCGGATATTATTTGTGAAAGAATTACTAGAGAGTTTAATATCGAAATTATTACGACGACTCCATCTGTTAGATATTTATTAGTAAATACCAAAGATGAAATTGTTGATATTAAGTCTCCGGTGGAATTCCCGGACCCTACATATATAAAAGAAGTTCAAGAGCCTTGGGCTTTATTGGACATATATGTGACGCCAACTTATATGAGTGTATGCATGGACTTATGTAAATCACGCCGAGCAATTTTTGTTGATTCTAAACAAGTGGATAGTCAGAGAATGAAAATTACTTATGAAATTCCTTTAATCGAATTGATTATAGATTTCTTTGATAAATTAAAATCTATTACGTCGGGATATGGATCAATTGATTATAAGTTAACTGATTATCGGGCAACTGATGTTGTTAAGATGGATATTTTAGTGGCTGGGGATGAAGTTGCGCCTTTGGCGCAACTTGTGCAAAGATCCATTGTTGCAGATGAAGGTAAGAGAATAATTGCAAAACTTAAGGATTTAATTCCTCGTCAACAATTTAAGGTATCTTTACAAGCTTCGGTCGGAGCAAAAATTTATGCAAGGGATGATATTTCTCCTGTTCGAAAAGATGTTACGGGTTATCTGTATGGTGGTGATATTACTCGTAAAATGAAATTACTCGAGAAACAGAAAAAAGGTAAATCACGTATGCGAAAATTTGGTAAAGTAGAAATTCCTCAAGACGTGTTCTGGAAAGTGATGCAGAAGTAAGTCAATTTTCCTCTATTTAATGTTAAAGTTATTTCATGAAAACTTTAATCACAGGTGGCGCGGGTTTTATTGGATCTCATATTCAAGATAAGTTATTAGAACTTGGTCATGAAGTTGCGATTTTAGATAATTTACGTTCTGGCAAGTTAGATAACCTAAATTCAAAAAGTAAGTTTTACGAAGTTGATGTAAGAAATAAAGATGCAGTCATAAAAACTGTTGAAGAATTCCATCCTTCTGCGATTTTTCATTTGGCTGCTCAAAATGAAGTTCCTTATTCAATGGAACATCCAGATGAAGATCACGATATTAATATAGAAGGAATGATTAATGTTTTAGATGCGGCAAAATTAGTTGGAGCAAAAATTATTTATTCGAATACTGGTGGAGCATATTATGGTGATGTTGAGGAAAAGGATCTTCCTGTTGTCGAAGATTTTCCGGTAACTAAACCTTCTTCATTTTATGGTGTATCAAAAGCATGCGCAGAGAATTATTTGAAATTATATGGAAATTTGTTTGGATTAAAATGGGTATCTCTTAGATATGCAAATGTATTTGGGCCAAGACAAGATGGAAATAGAGAAGCAGGAATTGTTGCCGTTTTCACAAGTAAAATGTTAAGGGGCGAAACGCCAACTATAAATGGCGATGGATCACATACGCGTGATTATGTTTATGTTGGAGATGTTGTTGATGCAAATATTGCAGCTCTTAATTATCAAGAGAATGATTACTTTAATATCGCGACGGGAGTTGGAACTTCTAACCAGAAAGTCTTTGATGTTCTTGTTTCTGCTCTTGGCATGGATTTGAAAGCAAATTATGGGGCAAATCGTCCCGGCGATACATTGCACAACAGACTTTCTCCACAAAAAGCCTTTGATAAAATGAGATGGAAAGCAAATGTAGCATTTGAGGATGGAGTCCGTCAGACGATTGAATATTACAAATCAAACTAAGCGTTTAAATCGCGTGTCTTTTGATTCAGATTCGAGTGATTTGTGATACATCTTAATTCTAAGTTGTTCGGCTAAACGAATTGAGCATTCCCTAACTATTCTGTC
>JAUPVU010000084.1 GCA_030916925.1 Patescibacteria group bacterium | reverse complement strand
GACTGGCGCTGGAATTGCATGGACAATTTCTAACAACCTAATAACAAGCAATTTTCCACATGAAAAAAATAAATATTCTGACCTTGCAGCAATTGGAACCATCTGCGATTTACAACCTTTAACCGATTTTAATAGAAGCATTGCAAAAATGGGCTTAACAGAACTCAATACCAATTCCAATTTAGGAATAAAAAAATTATTAGAAGTAGCAGCAGTTAAATTTCCAATCGATACATATGAAATTGGATGGGTTATTGGACCAAGACTAAATGCGACTGGAAGATTAGAAAACGCGATGGACTCATTGAATTTGTTAATCTCTGATGACCCAACTGACGCACTGAGAATTTCGAAAGAACTTAATTTACTAAACCAAACAAGACAAGATAAAACATTTGCAGGATTTGAAATGGCATCCAAAAAGATTGAGGAAAACAATATTCCCAATTTTATAATTTCTTCTGACGAGAATTATCATGAAGGAATAATTGGATTAATAGCAGGAAGACTAACTCAAAAATTTAATCATCCAGCAGTTGCGATTTCGATAGACAAAAAAACTGGACTTGCAAAAGGTTCCGCAAGATCGATTTCTGGAATATCAATTGTGGATTCATTAAGAGAAGTAGAAACCCTATTTGAAAAGGTCGGCGGCCATGAAATGGCCGCCGGATTCACCATCAAAACAGAAAACATCGAAAAGTTGAATGAATTTCTAAATAAAACATTAAAAATAGACAAATCCCTTTTTGACAAAAAAATAGAAGCCGACCTTGAACTTCCCTCTTCACTAATAAGCCTATCTACCTTCGAAAAAATCCAAAGACTAAAACCATTTGGAACAGGCAATCCTGAACCAACCTTTCTAACTAAAAATCTCAAGGTATTTAATAAAATCGTGTTTGGAAAAGAAAACACACATCTCAAACTATTTTTGCTAGACGAAAATCAAAATGAATTTACCGCACTAGGATTTGGAAGAAGTTACATGAGCAATAAAATAAACATCGGAGAAACAATCGACCTTTGCTATAACTTCTCTCTCAACGAATGGAACGGCAACCGAAATTTAGAATTAAAAATAAGAGAAATACTATCTAATTAGGATAGGTTGCAATCTCTTTACCTGAACTTACTTTCCAGATATCCTTTATTGTATCCTTTTCACTATCAGTCAAAAATCGCTCATATTTTTGTTCTGAAACTGATCGACCAGTTTCATCAAACCCATCTCTTGATAGTCCAAACCTATGTACTTCAGGTTCGAAAGTAAAAGAAGCTTCTAATTGATGATGAACGGAATTCACTCCCATGCCATTAATGCCAAATGCAACTGTGTTCTCATCCGAATCCATAGTAAATTCTAGTCCGCAATTCCCACTAAATATTTTGAAGGAATGGGGCTTTTCATTATAATAGAGTAGAAAAGGGTCTTCACCTCTATAATATCCCCTTACCATCTTTTTAAAGTATGCCGGTTCAGAAAAACAAACATCATTTCTAAGAGTTAATTGATTATTTAATTGTTCGAGTGTTATTGATTCCATAGTTCTAGAACCAGCCTCTATTGTTGAGGATGCGGATATAAAATACCAGAGTACATTCTGAAACGTAGTAAATGGTTTTGGAATCCTAAATGGATTATCGATCTTCACTATATTAACACTCGGTTCCGCCTCAAAATTTGGGGCAACAATGCCATGTATTAACAAGTAGGATGCACTTAATGTTGGCGGGAGAGTAGGGTGATTTTCTAGAAGATCTCTTTCAGTTGTGTTCCAAATAGAATCTTCCATAAATTATAAAAGACATTATATACTATAGGAATAATGAAACGTACTTACATCAACCAAATCTCTAACAGCATCAGCCAAGAGATGTCAAACGATTGAAACCATAATCATGAATCAGATATCAACAAATTTAGGCACCCCACTTACTAAAAGGATAGTCGAAGCGTTAAATGTAGCTTCTGTACCATATAAGATTTCAACTCACGAACCTGTTAGAACCAGCGCCGAGGCAGCTTTAGTACGTGGATCCAACGAAGCAGAAGGAGCAAAAGCCTTAATCTTTCGTGCCGATGGAAAACCAATTCAAATAGTTCTTCAAGGAAATAGAAAGGTCGACAAGGACAAATTCAAAGAAAATTACCATATAAACAAGCTCAAAATGGTTTCAGCTGAAGAAGTTTTAGAAATAAGTGGGGTCGAACCGGGAGGAGTTCCGCCTTTTGGTAATTTATTTGAGCCAGAAATTCCTGTATATTGTGATGATAATCTATTAAAATTAGATTACATTGAATTTAATGCGGGAGATAGGAGTATAAGTATCCGCATGAAATCCCATGATTGGCAATCAGTAGTAAATCCTGACCTAGGAAATTTCACAGAATGAAACCAACCCAAAACAAGAAACCAAAAAAGAAACAAGAATCACAAAAAGCCGTATACCAGGCGCCAAAAAGTCACTCGATTTTCACAAGTGTCCTTTTAATATTATGCTTTTTAGCCGTTTTATCTGGAGGGGTTGTGTTTTATTCCAGGTACCCCGAAGGAATCAAACCTCGTAAATCTGACGTAATAGTCGAACCAGTAACAACGAGTGCTGTTCTATCAGCTAAAACTCCAAAAACACCCGTTACTGAAAACATCGTCACCAAAACAGATGCTCCACAGATAACAGCTAAATCATATGGAATTTACTATAGAAAGAAAAACACACCAAACGAATATGTAAAAATCGTAGAACGCGAACCCCAACAAATTTTGCCAATGGCATCATTAACAAAGCTAATGACTGCTCTAGTTGCATTAGAAAAATATCCACTGGATAAAGAAATTACTATCCCAGCCGTTTGCACATCCATAGTTGACGGAAGTAATGTTGGATTTAAAGCTGGTGAAATATTTACTCTACAAGACATAATGTACGGCTTATTAGTAAAATCAGGAGCAGACGCCGGTTGCACAATTGCAAACATCGAGAATCAAGAACAATTTATGACGGCAATGAACGAAAAAGCCACAGCACTTGGAATGAAAGATACTAAATTTCAAAACCCAATTGGATTTGATTCTGGCACAACCCATGTTTCAACAATCAATGACCTTAAAATTCTATCAGAAGAAGTTTTAAAATCGAACGTCCTTAGAAAAATCATAAGTACTCAAATCATCGAAATCTCTCCTGAAAATACGGCAAGTGTATATCGATTCAGCACAACAAATGATTTACTAAAATCTATTCCAGGTACAGTTGGAATTAAAACCGGTTTCACCGAACTTGCAAAAGAATGCCTATCGTATCTATACGAAGACAACCATTATGAAGTAATGATTATTTTATTGGGATCAGAAAAAAGATTTGAAGACACAAAGTCACTATTAGATTGGGCTAAAAAAGAAATAGATAATAGCTAGGTTTGGAAAACTCTGACAATCTCATATTGAAATCTACTAATCACTAACACTATCCAAATATCTGGATAAAATCTCCGCGGCAGCAAAGGAATCATCGAGATTTCGTTTGTTCTTAGCAATACCTGCATCAACCATAGTTTTTTTAGTGCTATCAGTTGTTTTATATTCATCTACAAAATTAATTTCAATATGAGATGGTATATTTTGTTTTAAATTATATAAAAAATCTTTATATTCCTTACTATCTTCGTATCCAAGATTTCTTCCAATAACTACGACCTCGATATATTCCTCATTAATTAATTTCATAATTTGAGAAATGTTTTCATTCTCTACAACATGACCCGATATATTATTTAGGATTTTTAGTGGACGAATATAATTATTAACTGAAATAGCTAACCCGATTTTTTTAGTTCCGTAATCAATTCCTAGTATTCGCATAATATTCGTAAACTATTTATCAAGTTTGACGTTTATATTATCTTTTCGCATTGGAAGGCGTAGTAATGCACCAGGCAAACGTGGAGATAATTCAATTCCATAGCTTTCAATATTATTGAGTCCTGATAAATATCTTTCGGCATCTGATAACGAGCTTCCAGTCAATTCTCTTTTTATTTCTTCAATATCAATTTTTGGCATAATATGACTTCGAAGTTTAACTTGAATATTTAACACATTCTTATCAGTTGAATCGATTGTGGCAGCAGTTTCATAATCTATATTTTCACTATCTAGATTAAAAGTCTCGGGTACAACGCTCTTAGCTGATTCTTTTACGACCATATCCAAATCATCTTTTGAGTAAGCCAATCCATTACCCGACATACTTAAATCTAATTTTAATTCTTCGGCTTCTTCATCAAGTTTTTTATTATAAGTTGCGGTTAAAGTTTCGAATTGAATAGAAGACTCCGAAAGCTCTTGGGTAGAGATCTTCTTTCGTTTAATAGATTCTGCTACCGTTTTCTTTAGGCTTTCTTCTAATTCGCGTTTTAAATTATCCAAGTCAACTTGGGCAACGACTTTTATTTCTTCTTGTTTTCCACCAGCTATTTTCTCGTCATTCTCACCAACTAAATCATCAGTATCAACATCACCAATTTCGAATTTCTCTCCATCATCGATGTTATATTTTTCTCCAAATTCTAATGCTTCAACATCCACTTCTTTTTCGCCTGGAGTAATTGTAGTTACCATATCAACTGTCTCTGATACTTGTTTTGGAATAGTTACTTCTTTTGTAATGATATATTTAAGGTTCTTATCATCTGTCGAAATTGCCTTTACTTCGGTACCTTTTTTAAGTTTCTCGTCTTCATCGGTTTTATTGTAAATCATCACTTTACCAGTTGCCTTATCTCCTATTAATTTTGTACCTGTTGTTGCAATAGATTTACTCTCTGTCTCGGTAACGCTGATTGCGAGCGATGGGATAGTTTTATCTTCAACGCTCACCTTAGCATCTTTAATTGCTTTCATATCTATAAGTTTTATTAGAACCTCAGATTTAACTTTTACCGTTACATTTGCCATAGGAATAAAAGTTAATGCCGCGTAAGCAGATCCACCTATGAAAAATAATATTAATGAAGCAATAATGACCGGTTTGAAAAATCTTTTGTACTTTCCGGGGAACGAACTTCCAATCATATAGCTTGCGTCATCATTTGTGGAATAATTATTTTTTCTCTTAAAAAATCTAGATGGATTTAATACTGATAGAAAAGCAAGTTTAGAACCAGCTGAAACACTTGAATCATAATCAATATCAATTTCTGGTGTGTTAAATTCTAGACGATCTTCATTTACAGCATTTATATAATCAAGATGATTCTTATCTTCTACCGCAAACTTTAATTCTTTTTCATGATCTTTTGCGACTTTTTGAAGAATTTTTAAATTGGATGCATTCTCATATAATTTTGCTTTTTTCTCAAAGAATACCTCAATATCGAGTTCTTCAGAATTCTTAATTAGTTCGATTATTTTATATAAATTTTGGTCGTTACTTACTTTTATTTGCATATTATTTTATTCTGGCGAGCTTAATTCTATCCTAACTGCGCACAAACTTGCTGGCACAAAAAACATAGTACCACCAATTAACTTTAATTCATCATCTACGATTTCTGACCAGTATTTATTTCCTACTTTTTCAATTTCTAAAGAATTAGCAAATGGAATTGATTGTTTCCAATCCTCTTCATATAATAACTCTTCAATCAAAGGTAAATTTGCACCACCGCCACTTAAAAATATTTTACTTGGAAAACTTTTTATTCCAGTCATTGATGATAACGTTGTTTCAAGCGCAGATCTCCAATCTTTTCCTGATTCATATAATACATCTCCAACACTATCATGTTCATCATCCGAAACACTATTTAGTGAGTATGATTCCTTTTTACCTTGTGCTTTCTTAAAATCTAATCCCATCGAATTGGATAAATGTTCGGTAAAATAATTTCCACCTATTTGAAAAGATTTAGTCTGAACGATATCCTTTCCAAAAATTACCGCTACATCTGTGTACTCTCCTCCAATATCTACCAAAATATAGTTTTTATGTTCCTCTGAAAGTAATTTGACCTGTGAATATAACGTCGTTGTTATTGTAAGAGGCTCGATTCCAAGTGTTGAAAGAGTATTTACAACTTTTGCATAGAATGATTTGACGGCATAGGAACAGTAAACTGCAATTTGCACATATGAAACGTTTTTTCCTACAGGATCTTCTACTTTTCCTTCATCGGTTTCAAACGAAGTTACAACCATATCGAGCGGCACAAAATCATTATCATCAGGATGAAATACGGCCCATCTTTGTCTAGCTTGCTTCTCTGATATATCTTTGACTTTTGAATAAAATCCATCAAGTTCTTTTTCGGTAACAGGTTTAGAGGAATCAGATCTATTTATTTTTAATATAAGCATAAAACCAAAAACATTTGGTCCGCCTAAACCTACTATCGTATTTGTGGTTTCTGCATCGGCCTGAACAAAACATTCTCTAACGGATTGGGATACTACGTGATCGAATTCTTCTTTTAAATATGAACTTTTAACCGAGGCGCCTTTTATTGTGTAAGGTTGAGATGCTCCGCTTATAAATAAGGATTTTACTGAATTGTCTGTTATATCAAGAACTAAGAAGTCATCAGGGGACCCATTTTTAGTAGTGGTGGGCTTTTTTTTGATGGGCAGTTTCACACTTTTATTCTAACAGATAGAGTCCGCTCGTGTCATTGGTCGGGACACCTTTTCTTTTACCAAATGATAAACATTAGCCAGACAAAGAGACCTAACGTTATAAGGAATTTAAGAGCAATCCCGCTAATATAACCTATAATTGTGCCGAGTGAAGCTTTTAGAGCTTTATCTAAATCTTTTTTATCTAGTAATTCAGATATAAAAACGCCAAGAAACGCTCCAATTATTGCACCGATCGGAAAGAATAATATAAATCCAATTAAGCCTCCAATAATTGCGGCTCCGATCCCTCTCGAGGTCGCACCGTATTTTTTGGCGCCAAGCAGAATTGCTAAATTATCTATAAAAAGTGAAATAACTGTTACGACCGCAAACGTGATATAAACAAAATTTGGAACGATTACGCCTTCTTCGAATAGTCCGTAGAGTACTAATCCAAGGAGTACTAAAAAAATACCTGGGAATCCTACTATCGCAACTCCCAATCCAATTAAGCTTATCAATGTTATGAGAATCTGCATTTCGTACATATTATCTTTAAAATTATTCTAGCACAGCCTTTATTCTTCTTACTCCTTTTGCAACAGCTTCTTCTTTCAGAATTTTAAAGTGACCTAGTTCAGAAGTATTTTCTACATGCGGTCCACCGCAAAATTCTTTTGACCACGCCGACTCGATTGTTTTGCCGACATAATAGACGTTAACCATATCTGCATATTTTTCGCTAAAAAAATGAATAGCACCAGTTTCCTCGGCTTCTTTTATTGGTAGGACAACTTTATTCATTGGGAGTTTCTCTGAGATTTTTTGATTAACGAGTTGTTCGACTAACGCAATTTGCTCAGGTGTCATCTTTTCATTATGTGAAAAGTCAAAACGCAATCTTTCTGGAGTTATGTTACTTCCCATTTGTCCAACGTGAGTTCCTAGAATTTCTCTAAGTGCGCTGTGTAATAAATGTGTAGCTGTATGAAGTTTTGTT
>JAUPVU010000083.1 GCA_030916925.1 Patescibacteria group bacterium | reverse complement strand
CTTTTTCGATAAGACTATCTTGTACGCCTTCTAAGGCGTCGCTGCCTTTTTGCTTATTCTCACTCTTCTTTTCTTTTCCCTTTTCCTTAACTTCATTGGCTTTTTCATTTGCGGTATCTTTCATCGTCGAAAATTTCTTTTTTAAGGAATCTCTATTTTCTGATTTTGATAGATATAATGAAGCTGCTCCAACGGCGGCTCCGGCTAATACTGCTAGTAAAGGGTTTCCGCTTTTTTTAGAATTCTCCATTATCATTCACCTCCCTTAAATAAACTTTTTACTATACTAAATAAATATCTATATGAACCTTTCTTTAAATGTGCAGCAATTAATTCGTATTGTGATAATAGTCTGTTAACCGAGGTTAAGAGATTGTTAACTTGATTCCCGATCTTTATCAGGTAATAAGTAACAAATCCAGCGACTACTATAAATACCCATGATGCCGCAATCAGTGATATAGATAAAATGTTTTCCATGAACTGACTATACGAGGTTTATACATAAGATTTGCATAAGATTAAGTAAGAATTCAGTAAGAGCATTTGACGTGAAAGCTTCAAAAAGTCTTGAGTAGAGCGGTGTTTCGTCCTTGCCTCGTTTTATTCTTGATTTTTATATCTCTCGACAGGGGTTGTAACTCATGTATGATACGAATTATAAATCGGAATAATTTTGAAGTGGTTTAATTATAATTTGAAAGAAGGTGAGAACACACATGGAAGAAACAATCACACAAAGAGAATCAGTTGTAACGAATCCAGCAGGATCAGAGGCCGTAGTAAATAGAACTGTAGAACACAAAAGCTCGAACCAACAAACAATCGCAAATTTAATTTATTTTGTATTTGGCGCATTAGAATTGGTTTTACTTTTTAGATTCGTACTAAGGTTAATGGGAGCAAACCCAGCAAGTGGTTTTGTATCATTCGTTTACGGATTATCAAGACCTTTTGTAATGCCTTTCGAAGGAATCTTTAGACGCGCTGTTAATGAGGGAATCGAAACCTCATCGGTTTTAGAACCTTCAACATTAGTAGCAGTAATCGTATATGCAGTTATAGCTTGGGGAATAGTTAAATTAATAGCAATATCCTCTAAGGATCCAACAGTAGGATAAAGGATACCGGCAATATGAAAATTGAAGTCGCAACATTTGCAGGCGGTTGTTTCTGGTGCACCGAAGCCATCTTTAAGAGATTAAAAGGTGTTATAAAAGTCTTACCTGGTTATACAGGAGGAGCAACCGAGAATCCTACTTATAAGTCAGTTAGTTCTGGCAAAAGTGGGCATGCTGAATGTATACAAATAGAATTTGATAGTGAAGTAATTACCTTCCAAAAATTATTAGACGTTTTTCTGCACACACATAATCCCACCACATTGAACCGACAAGGACATGACATTGGAACTCAATATCGCTCCGCGATTTTTTACCATTCCGAGGCCCAAAAAGAAATTGCCGAGTCTTCCATAAATAAATTGGAAGTGGAAAATTTATACGAAGATCCAATAGTAACCAAAATAGTACCATTTCAAAAATTCTACGAGGCAGAAGATTACCATAAGAACTATTTTGAGAAAAATAGGAATGCCCCCTATTGTAATGCAGTTATAGAGCCAAAACTACAGAAGTTCTTAAAAGACTTTAGGGTCGTTGTGGTCTAGAGACCATATTTATGGCGATAGAAGGTTGACCGTCTTTCGTGCGAAGATGTTTTTTTCTGCTGCCTTTCTTTTTCTCGTTGAAGAGATTCTTCTTTGGTTTTTTTCTCACGTACATAGCTTCCAATTAATTCTTCTGCTGTCCTACAAGCTACACCGTATGAATATGATTGACGAACAGTTTCACCGCTTGGAAGAAAGATGCTTCCGCACTCAATCCTGCCGTCGCGAATCAGCCTTAGTCGTTCCAGTTCTACCGCAAGCTCTGGATGGGTATTATTACCCGGAGCTACGGCTACAAGATTATAATGTCTTCCAAATTCATCGATGGGGATGATTGCATGTACCATTGATAATGTACCCTCTCTCAAATCATTTAGACGTTTTAGTTCTATTACAATTTCTTCTGGTTGGACTAGATCTCTATACCCTAGTTCTATCTCTCCCTCCGTAACAAGGTGGGTTAGTCTTTCTTCAAACTGATTATTAAGTTCGATGCTTGGGCTTAATTCCATAATAGACGTTTAGCTAATATACTCGCTTGGTATTATACTATAGATATGAATGAAGATTTAAACAACACAACCCAAGAGGCCGTATCAAAAGTAGAAAAAGAGCCATCTAAATTTAATAAGGCTAGAGGAAATCGTAATGTTCGCTTAATAGTAATTACAGTTTTGATTGTAATAGTTGGAATTTTATTTGTTGTTTGGGAAAAGGCGAGATTGGCGTTAGTCGGCATTTTGCTTTTATTATTGGCAGCGTTTGGATTGGAATTCACTCAAAATGATTTTGATATTGGAAAACTTTGGGATACTAAATCTTTTGAACAATCTAAGGTATCTAGAGATTCTGCTGGAAACATTCTGTTTGATAAATATGGTGAGATAACAACGGATTCAGCAAAAGGAAAAGGCGCAGACGACTACAACTGCGATGATTTTGAAACAAATCCAGAAGCTCAGACTTTTTACCTAAAAGTCGGAGGACTAGGTAATGATCTTAATAGACTTGACGGAGATAAAGACGGCGAAGCATGTGAATCTTTGCCTCAAAATAGCAGGTAAACCATTAAGGTACAGCACTTGAAAAATCTCGAGAATAGCCTATAATACGCGCATGGAACAAAATAATCAAAATAAGACTGTAGATTCAAGTGAATCTAGTTATATCGATCAGCCACAAAAGAGTGTTGTGGGTAAATCAATCCAAATTTTTCTTATGAT
>JAUPVU010000082.1 GCA_030916925.1 Patescibacteria group bacterium | reverse complement strand
GGGCTGTGGAATTTTGGATTCAAAGAATATCAAAAGCATCGAATTATGAATTTCATTAATCCACTCGCTGATATACGGGGAAGTGGATACAATGCATATCAAGCGATGATTACGGTAGGATCAGGAGAAATAGTGGGTAAGGGTATTGGATATGGTACACAATCAAGATTAAAGTTTTTACCTGAATATGAAACAGACTTTATATTTGCTGCATTCGCTGAGGAATGGGGTTTTGTCGGTGTAATTATACTATTTATACTGTACATTATTATCATCAGTAGAATTATAGTATGGGCAATGAGAGGGGAGACAAACTTTGAAACTTTGTATGCAATGGGTCTAGCGATTTTCTTTATGGTGCACCTTACCATTAACATAGGTATGAATATCGGTGTGATGCCTGTTACGGGTATCCCCGTGCCGTTTATGAGTTATGGTGGGTCACATTTACTGACCGAGTTTATAGGGCTCGGAATACTTATGGGAATGATAAAGTATTCAAGAGCTACTCATCGAGAGGTTATCAAGAATGAGTTCTTAGGAGTATAGATGCTAGTTTGTCCCGTACAATTTCTTAATATCTACTACGATTAGTTCAAAGTTATATTTCTGCTCAATCTTTTTCTTAAAATTTGTAATCATAATGTCTAGTACTTCAGGATGTTCATTGAGATACACAAGAGCATTCTTGATTTCTTGTGGTCGTCTTGGCGCAATTAGAATTCCATTTTCAAGATTTTGTATTACCTCAGGAATTCCTCCAACTGATGTGCTAATAACTGGTACACCAGCAGATCCAGCTTCGAGAAGTGCAAATGGTAATCCTTCTTTCACTGATGAAAGCAAAAATAGATCAAATGCTCCTACGTATTCACGAGCTTCAGGTATTTGCCCTGCGAGCACTACATGTTCAGGGTGTAAATGGGAAAGCTTTTTTATGATTGATTCTAATTCTGTACGTTCTTCACCTTCACCAATAATTACGTATGCAATTTTTTGAGTAGGGTACTGTTCAATATATGAATTGAGACCTTCGAGTGCAAAAGTTAACCCTTTGTTTTTATGTAATTCTGAAATAGTCCCTATAATAAGCCGTTTTTCAGCAATCCATTCCTCAGCTTTTTTCTCGCCTACAAGTCGTGAGAGCGCTGTCTTTTTATCAATCACATTGAATGTACTTACGCCGTTTGGAATTATTACAAATTTATTTTGTACAAAAGGCCAACTACGCACGTCGTTTCGTTCGGTTTCTCCGAGTACGATAGTTGTCCCTCCAAGAAATACAGTTAGCCAAGAAAAAATACGAATGATGATTTGCTGCCACTCAGGACGAGGTTCGTTGAAAGGCCAGCCGTGATTTGTGTAAATTATTTTTCCAGACTTTGTTCTATTGAGGAAATAGGCTACTCGAGCAGCAACGGCGCCAAGCCCTCCAATCTTTGGGCTATTGAGATGTACGATAGTTGGCTTGTATCTACGAATAATAGAAAAAATGTTCCAGAGGACTTGTATTTCTTTTGTAATACTGATATCTCTCTGTGCTCCAGCGATACTAAAAACCTCAACACCTTCTTCTTCAAGTTTGGTTTTGAGAGCACCGTTTCCTCCGAGGGCTACGGCAACTGTGTGTCCATCTTTTTTAAGTCGAGTGGCGAGCTCAAATACGTATCGTTGTGCTCCTCCAAAGTTTGATTTTGTAATTATAAAAAGTATCTTTTTAGGGTTATGACTTTGTTCAGTGGGTGATGTCTTTTCTTTCATAGTGGATATAGTATAGTATCTCACAGTATGGCTACTACACGCAAAAAACAATTTACGACTCTATTACTAGGGGATACTGTGGTTTTTATTGCCTCACTTTGGCTGACTCTCTCACTTAGAAACCTAGCTTTGCCTACACAGGCTGGTTTTGTTGAATTATTAACGCCATTTACTCTTTTGTTTGCGGTCTGGCTGTTGGTGTTTTTTATATCAGGTCTGTATGACGCACATACACTGCTTATCAAGAGTAAGTTGCCAAAGCGAATCTTTACGGCTCATATCTCAAATCTTGTAATCGCAACCTTGTTTTTCTATTTGATCCCATATTTTGGTGTAACTCCTAAGAGTATTCTGTTCATATATCTTGTTGTGTCTTCAGGACTTATCGCTTTATGGAGATTTTTGATATATCCAAAGTTGGTTCGACAAAGTAGTGTTCCACTTATTATCCTCGCAGAAGGCACTGATGTAGAATATCTTGATCAAAAAATTAAGATATCAACAAATTCACCAATACAAATTCTGGAAATATTGAAGCCTTCTGAGTTCGAGACTGAAAGCGGGAATGAAAATTTGGTTGAAAAAATAAAATCGCTCATCTCAAAGAATCCTAATGCGGTTATTGCCGTCGATTTGATCAACCCATTTATTCAGAAACACGCAGATAGTCTATATAGTTTGATTTTCAATAATGTTCAATTTGTTGAGATCCAGAATGTGTATGAAGATATTACTGACAAAGTACCTCTCGGACTTATCAATGAAGTTTGGTTTTTG
>JAUPVU010000081.1 GCA_030916925.1 Patescibacteria group bacterium | reverse complement strand
TGCAATTAAAGGTTTGTTTGATTCAAGTAGCTTTTTAAGCTCATCAATTGTGACGATTTCTTCGCCAACACTATTTATTAACTTTAACTTTTCTTCAACGGATAATTGTTTATTTTCCATATTGTGTAATTCTACAATATTTTAAGGTGTGACAGACTTATATTCACAATCTAATATTTTTCCTCTAGCATATGTAAGGCTTGGAGGTTTTCCTTGAATCTTTTTCATGTTCTTAATCGCATCGAATTGTGGATAAGGATTTCCATTCTTTGTAACCCATGAAAAATGATCGAATGGTTTATCATAGCGTATTGTAAAGGGTGTTACAGCAACAACTTTTGGATCTTTCAGCCAAACATCATTAAACGCCTTTACAAAATTATCCGCTACTTGATGTTGGTTATATTTGTAACCGTTTTCATTGCCACTTTCTTCGGATTCAATGTGTGCCCAGCCAGTTTCGGTAATAAAAACAGGCAATTTAGCCGTATCGATCTTAAATTCATTTTTTAGGAAGTTTAATTCCCAATCATATGCGCGAATACTATCTCGACCGGTTGAGTTGACTGGTCCAGAGAAATTAGGTTGAGGATATGGATGAGATGCCCATCCGTCTAATCTGGCAAATATACCGGGAACTGCTCTATTCATTGTTCTCATATAGTCCCTTACATCTAAATGGTCTTGTCCGGTTCTAGCTGATGAATTGAACGCGCCATTTAACATAAAAAAGTCATTGTCTAAGGTTTTAAATGCCGTAATCGTTTTATCTAACACATCTGCATATTGTTCGGGATTAATTTCTCCTTTCCAGAAGTTTGCATCGTTTGGTTCATTGTATACGCTTATATATCTATGTTTAATGGGCCACTGTAAGGTATTAAGAAATTCGGCTGAGCCTTGAATTTGTTTATTTCTTTTATCATCTTCCAAATCCAGATCCCACAGCTGAATAATTGGAATCAATTTTTTCTCAGCGAGTCTTACGAATAAGTCTCCCCATCTGTTTTCATTACGATCTTTAACATTGTAAGGGATTAGTACATATCCCCATTCACCACCGTTGGAGTTTACTAGCTCATCAGCCATATCCATAAAATCATTTACCTCAGCATAAATATAAATCCCGAACTTATTGTTTTGATAGCCTATGATATCTTGAATGTCGTCATTTGCAGAAGGTGTATATGCAATTCCTTTTATATTGTCGATATATTCGCATACCATCATTGGTTCATCCACAGTATCTGATTCCTGTAATTCTTGCGTTGGGATTGGAGTTGGAGTTGTTACGATTCCTTGAACTGAATCGTTAGTTTTTCCCCACGAAGGCATAAGCCATCTGTAACCTTGGCTTATAATTGCCCCTATGAATATACCGATTATGAGCAATCCAGTAATGGTTTTTAACTTATGCAATTTATTTTCCATCTCAATATTATTTTAGCATTCATTTGTGATATTTCTGTAAGGTTTGCGTTACAATAGATGAAAAGGAGGACAGGCAATGACAAGATCATATGCTGTATTCGGGTCGCTCTTATATAGGGCGGCCCTTTTCATTTCCTTCGAGCCCTATCTCATTCTTTTAGGAAACGTTTCATTTTCGGAGAAACATTTTCTCTAATTCCAGCTTAGTTAGAATTACTTTAAGAGGTCTACCGTGTGGACAGGTGTATTCAATATCCGAGGTTTTAATGTCCTCTAATAATTGTTGAATTTCTTCATCATTTATTCTATCTCCAGCTTTATATGCTCCTCTGCATGCCGCATACGCCAATACTCGCTCCTGAAAATTATCTTTATGTTCTGTAGTTGGTAATTCTTCCAAATCAGTAAGTATGTTTACGACTATTTCTTTTATATCCTTATCTGCAAATATAAGGGGAACTTCAGTTACTTTATACGTATTAGGACCAAACTCTTCAAATGTAAAGCCTAATTTTTCGAAATAATTTTTGTGGTCTGCAAATATTGATCCTGATTTTGCAGGAAAATTTATAACAATTGGTATAGCGAGTGGTTGTAAATTCTGTTCTTCTTTCTTTTTTTCATACAATTCTTTTAACCTAGAATATAGGATTCGTTCGTGTAGAGCGTGTTGATCATATATCGAAATTCCGTCAGCTTCCTCGGATACAATATACAAATTGTGAAATACCTTGAATTTTGTTGGTTTTGCATTTGAAACATTTAGATTGCTACTGCCAAAAAAATCTAGAGGGTCATTTTCAAATGGATTTGGTAAATCTCTCGCTCCAAAAGGTGATCGTCTAGGAATTCCTCCTCCATCTGGGTCTAATGGACTTTTACCTTGTGGAAAAGGATTTCGACTAGGTGCACTAGGGATAATGGGATTATTAGTACCCATTGGCCCAATCGGTCTATTAAAAGGGCTTCTTGGTAATGGAGTGTTGTTTGTAAGGCCACTCCCTGGGGTTGGTCTTCCTCCTTGCGAAATATTTCCAAAGGGATTACCGGTCATACCAAATGGATCTTCATTATTTTCTATTTGGTTAACGGCTGCACCTGGCGTCAAATTGTATCTATCGAGTGCGCCTTTTGTTGCAGAGCGTACTGACTCAAATATTAATTTATCGTTAGTGAATTTAACTTCTTCTTTTCTAGGATGAACATTTACATCAACAATATTTGCGGGAACATCTATAAACAAAACAAATGCTGGGTATGTATTTTTGGGAATTAATGAGCTATACGAATCTTTTACGGCAAAGGTGATGCTTTTATTTTCGATTGTCCTTTTATTAATAAAAATATATTGGAATTTTTTACGATCAGAAGCCAATTCTGGTTTACCAACATATCCATAAATTTCGACATGAGGATGTTCGTAAAATAAAGGCAGTAGCTTACTAAAATCCTCTGGTCCTACAATCTTTTTAACGCGATCTTCTAATTGATGATCTTTAGGAAAATTATAAACAACGCTACCGTTATTTATAAACACGAATCCTACTTTAGAATTTGCGATTGAATATTTTTCTATTATTTCTAATATATTTCGGTATTCGGTTTGCGCTGATTTTAAAAATTCTTTACGAGCGGGTACATTATAGAATAGTGAATCAATAATTACGGTAGTTCCCGCCTGTGCTCCGATTTGTTCTTTTGATATTACCTCTCCACCTTCCATTTTAATTTCGATACCTAGATTTACGTTTGATTGTCTTGTTCTAATAGTTAATTTTGATACAGATGCGATACTTGATAAGGCTTCGCCTCTAAAACCATATGTTTTAATATTTAAAATATCATTTTCAGTTGAGATTTTACTTGTGGCGTGTCTTTGAAAGGCTATTAGCGCATCTTCTTCATCCATTCCTGATCCATTATCGATAACTTTTATTTTTTGAATCCCACCTTCTTCTATTTCTACCGTAATTTGATCTGCATGGGCATCGATAGCATTATCAATTAATTCTTTAACAACTGATGCTGGATTTTCTACTACTTCCCCTGCCGCAATTTTATTTGAAATTTCTGGTGGTAATATGTGGATTTTTGGCATCTTATACCGAGTATATCACGACAAATGGGGTCCGCTCTGTAATCAGAGCGGACCCCATTTCTCTTCCATTACTGCTTTCCCAAACGAGATTCTATCTGGTGCTGCATCTGGAATATCTAACATATGCGAAGGTATTATTGTATGTCTTCCCCATTTTGAGTTTATAGAATCAATCGTTCCCCAAAATTTCTCATCTTTTTGTATGTCTTTAAAGAAATCTAGTTGTATATGTTCTAATTCTTTAAGGTGATAACATCCGACTTCTAATAAAGTAATGCGAGTTGAACTGTTATAGGGATTTAATAATTTACACGTCTCTTTATATAGCTGGTCAGTTCCAAATATTTCTTTGCTTTTGAAATTTATATGATTATAGAATTTAAATTTATCTTGGCCTCTTACACCTACATATATTCCATGGCATGTGCATCCGGCTTGTCTTAATCGCTCTCCTAATTTAACGCATAGTTTATGTAATATTGGTTTTGCTGATTCTATACTAAATATTTGTTCTTTAAGAACGTATGAATGGCTAAAACTTCCTCGGTTTGTTTCGAAATTTTCTACTTCCCATCCGCGAAGTTTCATATACCATTGAAAAGCTCCTACTTCTCCCATTACACTTTTTAAGGATTCAAATGTGGCAGTATAAAACGCTTTAGTTGTATATATCCCTATGCTATTTAGACGAAGTGAGTTGCCTTGGCTAATTCCGCATAAGTTTGTTAATTTTAATGGGGATAGAAGAGCTTCATAGTTATCTTTTGACAAAATAACGAGTCCATTTGGTTTAATAAGTCCGGCTGCCGTTTTAGCTAAAAATCTGTTTGGTCCAAATCCTATTGAAACTTGAATCCACTCCCCTAGCCTACTTTTTATTTTTGATTTAATCTCGTTTGCAAGAGTCGTATGATCTTTGATGCCACCTGCAATCACATTAAAATCCACAACAAACTCATCAATTGATTTAGGAAGTACCTCCGGTGAATATTCATCTAAAATATTTCGTAACTTTTTATGAGCATCAGTATATTTTTTTATATCTGGCTGCAATAAAACAATATTTGGATATATCTTTTTCGCATCGATTATTTTCATGCCAGTTTTAATTCCTAGTTTTTTAGCTTCTATTGAGGGAGAAATAATTGTTCCATAATCTGTTATGTATGGTGCTATCGCGATTGGCTTGTTACGCAGTTCAGGATTGTATTGTTGTTCTACTGAGGCAAAGCAGGAGTTCATATCTATATGCATAATTTGAGGTCTAGCTGGATTGATATCAGTTTTAAGATGGTACTCCATATCTATTTATAGACCCGAATATAACCCGAAGTCAAGGAAGGAAAGAAAAGTTCACCCCCTTTGCGACGTTGACTAGCATATGCTATGTTTTAGATATGTCTAAAGATTTACTTACACCACTCGTCTTTTTAGTTGTACTTGTCGCCGCTGCATTCTTACTTCCATGGAGAATGATTAATTGGGGGCATGTAACAATGGATTCTCCTAATCAGGTTGTAGTTCAAGGTTCAGCTCAATCAGATGAGCCAAATAAGGTCGCAAGCTTTTATTTAAGTATTACATCGATGAATTCTGATAAAGCAGCCGCAGTAGAGGATCTTACAAAAAGAACAAATGAAATAATAGCTAAAGTAAGAGAATATGGAATTGCTGATACTGATATGAAAACTCAGAATATGAGTATCTGGCAGGACGAAAGATATAATTCACAGACTGGTGCTAGTAGCAAAGGAGACTGGCGAGCATCAAATTCTATTGAGGTAAAAATTAACGATATTACAAAGGTACAAGGTTTTACTGATTTAATGTCTAGCTCAGGTGTTGATAATTTAAGTGGTCCAAATTACACAGTTGATTCAACAAATATGGCTGGAGATTCATTACTAGATGAAGCCGTAGCAAATGCCAAAACAAAAGCTGAACAAGTCGCCAAAGCTTCAGGTAAACAGCTAGGTGAATTAATTTATGTACAAGAAAATACGACAGGCTACGGAGTTAGCCCATTAATGATGGAAAAAGGAATGGGTGGCGGAGCCGGTGCCGAAATGTTACCTGGAACTACGAATATATCAAAGACGGTAACGGTTGCCTTTGAGCTTAAGTAGTTTTAAATACTAAACTTCATTTGGTTTGTGGTGTTTTTATTTAGTAGTGACTTTGCTCGCTCAACTACTTCATTTGGTATTCCTGCGAGTTTTGCTACTTCAATTCCATAACTTTTATCGGTTCCTCCTGGCATAATTTTATGTATAAATTTAATGCTGTCTTTATTATCGCTGATTCCAAAATGATAATTCTTTAGCGGTTTGATTCTTTGTTCAAGATCTACAAGCTCGTGAAAGTGAGTTGCAAATAACGTTTTAGATTTTATTTTATCTGTAATGTGTTCGATAATTGCCTGAGCGATTGATAAACCGTCCACAGTGCTTGTTCCCCTTCCTACTTCATCCAATATAATCAGTGATTCACTTGTAGCATTATTAAGTATTTTCGCGGTCTCAATCATTTCCACCATAAATGTACTTAAGCCTTGTGCTAAGGCATCGCCAGCACCAATCCTTGTATATATTCCATCTACAATACTTATATCGGCCTTTTTTGCAGGTACATAACACCCAATTTGTGCAAGAATTTGGATTAGCGCAATTTGCCTTATATAAGTGGATTTTCCCGCCATATTTGGACCGGTTATTAAGTGGAAAAATTCTTTAGTGTCTAAGTTTGTATCATTTGGAATAAATTCTCCTTTTGGAATAGAAAGTTCAACTACGGGATGTCTTCCATCATCGATTTTATTTGTGAAATGATTTTTTTCAAATAAAGTTGGCCTCGAATAG
>JAUPVU010000080.1 GCA_030916925.1 Patescibacteria group bacterium | reverse complement strand
TACCAATTGTATACTTTGATCCTGTTTTAGTTATAGGAAATGTATCATTCGAAAGCATAATAATTTGGTTTGGCGTAATCGAACCTAATAAATTAAATTCTTCGATACTCAAATGAAGCGGAATAATCTTCTCAGGATCTGAATCTGCACCATCTCTTGGGAAAGAGTCATTAATTGGTGCGAAAATGGATATTTTATTAGTTTCGGGTATATCGTTTGTACGAGCATACGCCAAATAAAAATCTGTGAACCAACTTAAATCTGGATAACTTTGTAATTCAGTTAAAATGTCTTGTTCCATTTTGGATAATGGTTCAATTTGAGACTTTCCATCATCCGAAACATTTTTTATTTCGTCTTCTGGGACGGGATTTTCGTATGTCCGCTTTAAATATGAACCGTAATATGCTCCGAATGATATGAAAAGAATTGTTAAGACTGCAATAAAAATCGCGTTTCTATCTACCATTTATAATTAAAACTAAAACTTACTGATATTATATAGGTTATTTAGGATTTTTTTAGCTCTATCTTCGTTCGCAATCCTTGGCTGTCCAAAATTTTCAATATATATAGGAACGAATTCAACATCTTTTAATTTGCCATCTTTAATAACATATTTTCCTACTAAACCCTCCTTCGTTCCTTCTGACCACATTTGATCAAAAATGAAATTGCCGTGTGAATACATTATTAATTTGCCTTTATACATTTCTAGTTTTTGATACCAATGAGGATGATTTCCTAAAACTAAATCGGCTCCGCTATCTATTGCAAGTTGTGCGAAGTGTTTTTGTCCTTCTGTTGGAGTATAAGTATATTCATTTCCCCAATGAAACATTACTACTACAAATGAATTTTCGACTGCTTTTGCTCTTTTCACATCCCCCACAACATTTTCATCAGTCATACACTCAATATAATTTTGATTACATTCTAAATGGTCAAATCCCAAGAAAAGGAATTTATTATTTTTATCCTCAATCCATGTCGGATTTGCCACACCTGTGTACCTGATTCCATTTTCACCAAGTACTTCAGTAGTCTCCATTAACCCTTTTACGCCATGATTTAATGTATGGTTATTGGCAAGGCTAACAATATCAATATTATTTTTTTGTATATATTGGGCATGACTTTGATCACCACAAAATAACATTCCAATATCTGTTTGACGACATTCTTTTGTTAATGGATTTTCCAAATTAATAAAGGTTATGGCCTCGTCAGGAAAAAAGTTCGGAATATTTTTATAAGGCCAATTAAATGAACCTGAATCAACAGTTTTGGTATTTACTGTTCGGCCTAACATTACATCCCCGGCCACTATTAATAGTGAATCATTCTCGGAATCGTAATCTAATATTTTGTCAAAAATACTATTTGGAGTAAAAGATGTTTCGAGCTTGATTTTGTTTGTGGTCGATGTATCGGTTCCCGTCACTGTTACGGAGTCACTGTGAAATATATTTCTATTAATTGCTGGAGAGAAAACGTAATTAGTAGGTCTAGTAAAACAAGCCCAAGTTAGAAAGCATAAGCTCACAATTAAAATACTAATCAATATAAATCTACCTTTAGTATGGTTCATACTATAAAATCAATATAATGATACATATTCACATGGAAAAGTGCTATGTCGGCATTAAGCTTCCACAATCTTTTAGAGATGACTACTTAGAAATACAAGCGGAGATAAAGCATCTTATTCCAGGTGCAGAGCTTGATGATCCCGACTGGGCTCATGTGACTTTGTTCTATCTAGGTACTCAGTCAGATCCTCATCTTACAGAAATTTCTCAAACCTTAAGTTCGAATTTAAAATACCTAAAGCCGCCTGAAATAAAGTTTTTAGGAATAGATTTTTTTGTTCCCCAAGATCCAAAAGTAATCTTTTTAAAACTCGAACAAACACCAACTCTTATGGAATTGAATCAAAAGCTAGTGAAAATATTATCCGAATACAATTTTCCTGAAAACAGTTTTGTTCCACATATCACAATTGCAAGAACAAGAGACAATGATTCTATTAGACTTGCAAGAATTAATGAAGATATAATCTACAAAATTGGAAGTAATATTAATTTCGATACTACAATTAATGAGATTGAATTAAGAGGACGAGATCCAGATAAAAATTATAATCGATTTATTTTTCAGAAATTTATATTAAGTTGACTCGGAGTATCTTTATATCTCGACTCGTAATATCTGCAAACATCGCAGTCTGGATGTGAAGCGGGATATTTATCACCACTCAAACACTCTCGAATTTCTAGTAATTTTGAATCTACCCAAGAATAATCTCCCTCGTAAGGAATAAGCGTTACTTCAAAATCCAATTTGTTATCGAAGGTTTTTCCAGATGTAATAGCGTTACAATAAACGAAATAGCCAGTTGGCGAAACTTTGAAACCATTTTTTGCAAATAACCACTGATAAATTTCCATCTGTCTTTTATATCCAGCATGCCAGGCTTTATCAAGTTTCGTAATTTGTTCACCCTTACTTGTAGATTTGTAATCCACAATAATATATTCATTATTAAAATTAATCCAAAGATCATCGATTGCTCCGGTAATTGTTAATTGAGAATCGTCATGGTCATACTTAATTCCTTTGAAGTTTTGTCTCCAGATGTCTAATTTAGGATGTTTTGCTGGCACGGCATCCACCGCATATTTTTCCATTAGGGGATGCCGTGCCCCTTTTTCCCTATAAATATCAAACTCGGTCTTGAGTACAGTGTCTACTGCAGTATTTAATGTAAATGGAAGTCCCGCTGGCCTAGGAATACTTTTTACTCTATCTAAATAGAAACATAATTCGCATTGTACAAATAAATCTATTTTTGACCTGCTAAGTTTTTGATA
Source organism: Patescibacteria group bacterium (assembly GCA_030916925.1). Classification (GTDB taxonomy): domain Bacteria; phylum Patescibacteriota; class WWE3; order 2-01-FULL-39-13; family 2-01-FULL-39-13; genus JAUPVU01. The sequence goes on along the minus strand of JAUPVU010000080.1, from coordinate 9,949 downwards.
TTTTGTAACAGTCTGTTGAAACATAATTACATCTCCTCTAGTGTTTCTATTCCAAGTATTTGAAGTGCATCTGCTAGGACATCCGCAAATCGCCTAACCAAACTTAATCGAAATTTTTTGACATCATCGGATTCACTTAATACTGGTGACGAATGGTAAAAAGAATTAAATGCTCCGGCAAGTTTAAACGCGTATTCCGCAATAAAAGAAATATTTAATGACTCTGCGGTACCATTTAATATCGTTGGCCAATTCCCAATTGTTTTAATTAATTCTATTTCATTGGCATCAAGTTTATGTGAATACTCTGTGATAACATCTATTGCCAAATACCCTTTTCTTAAAATACTCTTGGCACGGGCATATGAATATTGCAGATATGGGCCCGTAAATCCTTCAATGCTAAGAGCATTCGCATAGTCAAAAACTACAGGAGTTTCGGAATGATTTTTTAGCATATATAAACGAATCGCAGCAGTGGCGATTTTGTTTAAAGTCTCGGCATCCTGAGGTTTGCCTTCCATCTTTTCAGTTGCAATATTATTTCGCACGAGTTTTACCAAATCTTTTGCTTTAACGCCGATTCCTTTTCTACCAGACATCGCATAATTTTGAGAGTCATCCGAAACATCAACACCTAAACTTTTTGCCGTCGACTGGGATAGAGTTACTACTGCATATGCTACGTGTATATAATCCTCCGCTTGCTTCTTATGTCCTAAAAGCTCAAGTGATTTCTTTACCATCTCTTGAGGATAGGATTGTCTTTCATCTATTATATTGACAGTTTTATCCGCGCCACCAAATTTATTTTCAGGCAGATCACTATGTTCTGTAGATGTTTTCCATAAATCGTATTTTATATCTGGAGATGAGAATCTTTTATAATGAAAATCAAAATCAACTAAACCGAATTTCCAAAAATGATAGGCTGTATCTTTCGCCGTGTACACTTTTGTACCATCGGATCTTACATATACTTTATCTCCCCCATCACCATTATTTTTCAAAACCCAACATCCAGCATTTTTACCATCAGTCTCCAAAATAAAATTAGGCGATGCTTTTAGTTCTTTAAAAACTATCTCCCATAAATCCGATCGAACCACACTACTTTCATATACCAAAAGGTCGTACTTGATTCCAAGTCCCAGAAGCTGAGAAACATGCGCATTTACAAGCTTTTCTACTATATCCTTAGAAATGGCAACTGCATCTCCTATTCCTTCCTCAATTTGTTTGGAAAGCTCTTTTCTTCTTACTAACAATTCCGATTCAGGGTTCTCATATTCGACATTAATTTTTGAATAAATATCCCAACAGTAGTCATCAAAATCTTGAGTTGGTGCTGAATATGGGATTCCCAAATTCAAAACAGCATTTGTAGTATCCGCAACCTGCAGACCCGTATCGTCAATATAGTTCTGTACTTCAACATCATAGCCAACTCTTTTTAATAATCTTGCAATTGAATCACCAAGAATTGCGTTCCTAAGATGACCAACATGCATGGCTTTATTTGGATTTACTGAGGTGTGTTCTACAATCACTTTTCCACGTGGTTCTCTTATATTGCCATTTACAACTTCACTTAAAATACTGTGTACAAGAAATTTTTCATTTATAAAAATATTAATAAAGCCTGGATTAACTATTTCAATCTTCTCAACAAAATCAATCTGTTCTAAGTGTGGTTTCAATTCAGTAGCAATATCGATTGGACTCCTTTTTAGTACTTTGGAAAGAGTCATGGCGATATTTGTTGAATAATCTCCATGCTCGATTAGTTGCGGAATAGTTACCTCAACCTCATATTCTAGTTTAAATAATGAAGTTATCACCTTCGAAAGTTCGGTACTAAGTGAGACTTTAATATCCATGATGAAATTTTATCACGATAGTGAATTTAGTACTGGTTTAATAAGCTTTTCAACCTCATCGTAGTTCTGGGTTTCCATTAAGGCCACCTTTAGCTTAGTCGCACCTCTAAAGGACTTAACATAGATTTTAAAAAAACGTCTCATTTCGGCAAAATTTTTACTGTCTTGCCAGTAGTCAGAGAATAATTTTGAATGTGTTAATAAAAGTTCTAAGTGTTCCTTCGTTGTGTGTGATGAACCATTTATACTCTTCTCGAATAAAAACGGGTCATGAAATATTCCTCTTCCAATCATTACCCCGTCTACTCCTGTTTCTTTATATCGTTGAATCGAATCAGCATATGTAAAAACATCGCCGTTTCCAATTACTATAGTAGAAGGCGAAACTGCGTTTTTTATTTCTACGGATTTTTTTATTTCTTCCCAGTTTGCATCAACTTTAGAAAGTTGTTTAGCAGTTCGTCCATGTATTGTTAATGCTTCTATTTTTTGTTCTAAAACATATGTAATCCATTCTTCAGTTATGATTTTATTAAATCCCAGTCTAGTTTTAATACTAAGTGGCAAATCTGGTGCACCTGTTCTGATTGCAGAAATAAGTTCAGTTGTGAGTGATGGATTTGTAATAAGATTGGCACCAGCTCCTCTTTTTAGTACGTTTTTGTCAGGACATCCCATATTGATATCTATTCCATCAAAGCCAAGTTCTTGGACTAGTCGCGCAGCTTTTTCAAAGCTGCGCGGAGACACACCCCAAATCTGCGCGACAATGGGCCTTTGTTTTTCTGAAAATTTTAAACGAGGAATTGTCTTATCATAGCCAAGTGAATCTAGTGACTCGGCACTCGTGAACTCCGTAAAGAGTACGTCTGGTTTTGCCAAATCACTCATAATATCCCTAAATACAAAATCAGTTACTCCCTCCATGGGAGCTAAAGCAAGAAATGGTTCACCTATTTTTTTTATGTCCTGCCAAAAATTTTTCATACATTATTTGGAAATTTTGTAAATCTTTACAAATGAATCGCGATCAAAATTTCTATTATAAATTTCCACTTTTGAATTTGATTCACGAGATAAAGCATCTTCTCCAATTTTTGAATATGTAAGCGACTTTAAATAGTGAAGCTCAGAAAAAGCCATATTCTCATCGTTCAAAACTCTATCAGAAAGTCTGATGACGCTTTTATAATCGCCAGATTTATAGTAGGCCAAAATTGGTTCTATCTGGTACCAAAGAGTTCTCTGAGGTAGCTCATTCTCAATTTTCTCAAATTGCTTTATTGATTCCACTATATTATCTGAATTATAATAGGCTACTGATAAATTAAACCTCATGTTAATGTCGTTTGGATTTTTTGATAAATATTCATGTGCAGTGTTGACCGTCTGTTCCCATGCGGTTTTCTCATCAATTAGATTTCCTAATATTTTTTTAGCCTCTAGTTCTTTTTCTTTAGGAATTAGAACCAAGAACTCATAGTTAAATTTATCCCACACATCATTAAAGTCATTATAGGAATATTCAAGATTTTTCCCTTGAAGGGAATCATCCTGTATCAAAGTATCTGTATTCTGGTTGTAACCCTTAACTACACGATAGTGACCTATGTCATCATCCGCTTTTAACCAGGTTCGTGTAATTACGGGAATATCAATTGTTATAAACTTTTCTATCATTTCCACCGTGCCATTAGGTCTGTAATAAGGAATTAGATCATATTCTTTGGATTTTTCGGCTAATTCATATAACGTAACTGATTTGTCATCGTTATCACCTGCTGGGTTTTGATATGGTCTGAGGGAATCACCAATTGTCTTCTGACTTACATTTAAACCATAGTAAGATAATGCCATCGATAAAGAAGCCGGACCACAATTATTAAAAGTTTGAAAGATATGATAATTATTTGATAACAGTTTTTGAGTGGGGACCTTTATTACTACATCATCTGGAGTAGGTGTAGGAGAGTTAGATGGAGTTGGTACCGGTCCTTGGTCATTATAATTCTGTGAAGGGCCAGTTTTCTTAACCTTTATCTCATCAGACCTTTCTGAAAATCTATATAAAAAGCCTAAAACTCCAGCTCCAACCAGGGCTATAAAAACTAATACTATGATTACTTTGACGAACGTGTTCATTGGGGAATTATAGCAATTTTAGCGTATTTCTCTTAATTGTTGTCGTAAATTCTTATAGTCAGGAAAAGTGCGTGCTACTAAATCCCAGAAGTTTTTAGAGTGATTGAACTCCTGCAGATGACATAATTCGTGTACGACTACATAGTCAACAAGCCTGGCAGGTAAATATAATAATTTATAATTAAAATTTAGGTTTCCACGGCGACTACAGCTTCCCCACCGGCTTTTAACATTTTTTATGCTGACTCTTCCATATGTTAATTTGTAAAAATTATTAAAATACAAAAGTCGTTCTTTAATGAGCTCGCGAGCCTTCTCCTTATCTCTTTTATAATTTGCCTTATAGAAAATAGATTTTGGCTTGAAAATTGTGGAAATATTCATTGACCATTATTGTAATTTAGATTTGTAGAAATCAACAGTCCTTTGCATTGCAGTAGAAAATGAGCCCCCAGAAATATTATGGCCACCTGTGTTGTATTCATAAAGTTTATGATCAACATCGGTTTCAGCAAGTAAGCCCATTAAATTTCGACTGTACTCAACACTAACCACAGTATCATCAACTGCATGATGAATATTAAGCGCTCCTTTTAAATCATTTAGATAATTACTTGGAGCAACTTGTTTCCAGAATTCGCTATCGCTAGTGAAATCTCCATATTGGTCCCTTAAAGCCTGCCTTTTTCGGACTCTTTCTTCATTATTACCTGTGGTTGGAGGCCGATAACTGTTGTCATCGATTCCATATTCCTGCATATCGGCGTATGTATAAACTGCACCCGCCCAAATAACAACTGCGGGAATACCTGGCCGCGCTGCAAAAGCGCGCATTAAAACATTCCCAGCCATACTGTGCCCCCAAAGTCCAACTGCGTCTGCGTTTACAAAATCGCTGCTTTGCAGCGCGGCACGTGCATTTAATGTATCAATTACATAATCCGAAGAATAATAACCTCCACCTGGAGTACCTTCTGATTGATCATGTCCTCTTAAATCGATTTTAAATACAACAAAGCCATTTCGTGCAAGGTAATTAACATACTCAGCATAATTTCCTGTTGTCTTATATATAGTAGGAGGAATATATCCGTGCACAAAAACCACTGCTGGCCATCCCTCCTCTGGCTCTACTCCTTTTGGAATTGTGAGCAATCCATTAACTTTTAAACCATCAGAATCATAACTCGTTAAGTATGAAGTATGTGTTGCATTTTCTGAATACTTTCTTAATTCGCCAAGTTGACTACTAAAATTTCTATCCCTTAAAACAGGTATAGTCATCTCCGCAAACTCACCAGTAAATTTATTTTCACCGACTATTTCATCAACAATTCCGCCTTCATTAATTTTTCGTTCAACGGTTTCAATAATTGGAGTAACAGGATTTTCTCTATTAATAAAATAGTAATAATAAACAGCTATAATTGTTGCAAATACAAAAAGAGCCATAGTGGGTAGGTAAAAACTTCGACGGTTCATTAGAATTCTGGCTCTTCCGTTGGTTCGTAATAAAAGTCACACAAATCTATTCCAGTTACTGTTTCACCTGAGTCTACCTCAACTTCTATTAAGTCGTGTGATTCGTCTTTTGAACAGGTTTCATAACTACCGTCATTTCCACAAAGAGTGTAATAACCAGACATATACTCATCTGTCTCTCCAGTATTCGCTTGATATCTTAGTACATATTTTCCAGGTGCTACATCCACGGCATAAGTCGATTCAATTCCACCGTAAGGAATTTCATTTACAGAATTAGTATCTAAATTTTTAACTGCTATCTCGCCAGCAGGTAAAATACTTGATGGATAACATAACTTGCCAGTAATTTTTCCATTTGTTGCAGTATCATTTAAGTTTTCTACAACTTCGGTATCATCAGTTTCATCAGTGTCTTCCTCAATTAAACTATCCTCATCATCCATTTGATTATCTTCTTCAACTACAACATTTTCCTCTAAATCATCCGTCATTGAACCATTAGGCTGAGTTGACGTGTAATAGTAAAACCCACCTAATACTAATGCAACTAAAAGTCCACCATATACAAAAGTCATTAAGCTAGATTTGGATACTGAAATAGTTTCTAATGGTTCGTTATTCTCTGCCATAATTTACTGACAATTATATGCACTTCTACACTGTGCTTTAGCATCTTCATTTGGAATAGAATCACATGTCTGACACATATCACCAGACTGTTGTTGCATTTGTTTTAGAGTCTCAGAGTAATCTACAAAAGTTACATCAGTTGGAATTACGAATTTCGATGCATCAACTGACCAGGAATCACAATCATAGTCATAATCCTGTTTTAAGTCATCAAGAGGTGTTTGGTCTGAATTCTCATTGCTTACAGGTGTATCTGGATTAGTGCTGTCTTGGTCAGCAAATTGATCTAATTTCATTTTCATTCCCTGAGGCATTGCAGATGACCATGAATATAACCATTCTCCGTCAGAAATCATGCTACTCGTCATATTTGAGGTACCATCCTTTATAACGAAATCGCCCCTCATCTTATTGTTAGAAATATAAGTAGTACCCTCCACATCTCCTGTCTCAGAGGTGCTATTAAATGTACAAACTAGATTATCGCCTGACTTAAGTAAATCGAACATGGAACCCTTCATTGAAGAATCAGTTTTTGTATCTTCAATATCCTTATCGCTATCATTATTATCGACGAACATTATATCTCTATTAGTTTCTGGGGTTTTTTGAGTCTTAGTATATACTCCATATCCAATAAGGAATAAGAAAATCAAGCCTAATAAGATAAGTAGGGTATTTTTATTTTGCATAAGTGAATTATAGGTCAAATGATATCAGCGTCAATCAATATGAAAAAGTGTCACATGATTCTATATCTCCAGTTTCATATCCTTTTGTAAATGATGCTACTCTCGCTTCTGAAGACCCATGTGTCCAAGTTTCTGGATTTATTCTTCCTGTTACTTTTTCTTGAATACGGTCATCTCCTACCGCTGCTGCCGCGTCCATAGCTTCGGCAATTTCATTTGGTGACAATATATTTAAATCTTTTATTGAATTTGCCCAAAGTCCAGCAAAACAATCTGCCTGTAATTCTAATTTCATCGCTAGATCATTGGCAACTCTTGGATTTGATTGAATTTCAGATGAAACCGCATCAGTAATTCCCATTAAATTTTGAACATGGTGTGCAACCTCATGAGACATTACATATGCTTCGGCGACATCTCCGCCTGTAGCACCATAACGCTGCGTTAATTCGTCAAAAAAAGTTTCGTCTAAATAAATTGTGCTATCTAAAGTACAGTAGTGTGGCCCTACTTGAGATGTTGCAACTCCACAGGAGGAATCTGTAGCTGTTCTAAATAAAACTAATTTGGGTGGAATATATCCTCCGTATTCGTTACCTTTTTCATCTACAATAATTCCTTTATTAAACGTGGCCTCCCACAGATCATTGTTTGAACCAAGAACTGTTGCTGCAAACACTTCATATTCATCGCTGCCTTCGAATTCTTGCAAATTTTGAGTTTGTTCTTGTGGTGCTGGTTGAAATGTATCAAGTGGAACACTAACTTGACCATCAGTTAAATAACTTACTAATAGATACAACAGTATTCCGGTAACACTTATTCCTCCTACAACCGCAGGAGCACTTGACCTTCTATCTTCAACATTTCCTCGACTTCCAATTTTTCCCCAATCTGCCATATCCGTATATTACTCCATTTTGTTCCTAAGAAAGTATATTTTTTGTAAGAAAACTAATAGAAAAAATGGGCACTTATATGCTGTAAAATCATGTTGATGAAGAAGTCTACCCTAAAAATTTTGATAAAACTAACTGTCTGGATAATATTTATCGTTATATATTCTCAATCATCCGAAACTCCTAGTAAACCAACTCCAATAGAAAGTAGTCCTCCACAAATCGAAAAACCGATAGATGAAACTACCTTATATAAAGTAATCCGAGTAATAGATGGAGATACAATAGAAATCGAGGGTGGACAAAAAATCCGCTACATTGGCATCGACACTTCAGAAATAACAACCCCTATTGAATGCTATGGAATCGAAGCTTCAAATAGGAATAAAGAATTGGTTGACGGTAAATTCGTGAAGTTACTAAAAGATGTTTCAGAAACCGATCGATATGGAAGATTATTACGGTATGTTTATATTGATGATACTTTTGTTAATGAATTATTAGTAAGGGAGGGTTTTGCAAATGCTTCATCCTATCCACCTGATATAAAATACCAAGAGCAACTTACTGAAGCAGAAAAAACTGCGCGTGCCAATAATCTGGGATTATGGGGCAAATGTATTGAGTAATATAATAATGTACACTTTACATATATGCCTGCCGCAATTAGTTCAATAGCCGAAGGACTTTCTGAATCAGAAACAGAATCATCGCCAGCAATGGATACACTTGGTATTAGTGATAATCCTTGCTTAAACGAATCTGAGAAATGGTATATAGGAAGAATTCTGGGTAATCTAACAACCTCTCCAGATACAAATAAAGATTTTACAAATTCGGATTTATTGAAACTAAGCAATGAAGAGATTAATGAAGCAATTAATTCCGTTACGGAACGCGAAGGTGTTCAAGTAGACTTTGAGGAGGTATTAGCAACTAAAACTCAACGAACTTTGCCACATTTTCCATTTTCTGGCCCAATAGAGCGAATCGGATCCGCTGTAATTACAATAGCTTATAACCAAGAGCAGACGATTGGCGAAGTTCTGAAAGAAGGAGCTGCTAATTGTTTGGACTGGGCAGCCGTAATGCAAGTAGTTGGACGAGCAAGATATCCTTCTTCCAAAGCCACGATAGTGCCTTATGGATCGCGTAGAGTTGATCAAATAGATGATAGAAGTAAAAGAACAAGAGGTTATCGTTCACATTATGGAATAGCTTTTATTGATACGGAAGGAGCATTGAGTTACAGCGTGATGGGTGGCGATATAGTAGCAGACCATGAATTTGAAAACTTGCCAAAGTTATTAGATTCTTTTAAAGATTATCTACGAAAACCCGGTATAGATGAAACAGCAGTTATCGCGAAAGCGAATAAGTTGATGATTCAATATCAATCACTTCGCCGAAACTACGCAATTGGGATATCTAAAACAATGAATCAAAAGGAAAGTAAAAGTTCAATAGCTGATAGAAATGGAGAACTATTTTCTATAGAGGAAGTAGCGTGGCGTCTAGAGAGCGCTAAAATATTAGGAGATCCAAAGAAGATTCTTGAACTACAAGCTAGTTTTCCATCTTATCAACCATCCGGGTAATTCATTATGAGCTTAAAGACTTTATTACGATTAATTTTTCTTGTAATTAATAGCATTATTCTTGTTTTTCTGATTCGAAATAATTTTATCGATAATACAACTATTCAAAAAAGAATAACTAGCACATTTTCGAAAATTGCCCCAATTGTAACCCCAAATTCATCAAATCAAACTAGTTTTGAACCATCTCCCACTATCATCCCAGAACCAAATCCACCAGAAGAACTCAAACACGGTTATCAAAAGACACCAACCATAAAATCAAAATCTATAAGTTATTTTATTGAGGGAAGAACACGCGGTGATTTATGTGAAGCAATTCTAGAATGGCAAGAAACAGAAGGGAAAGAAGAAACCCTTGCATACATAAATTACCAGATTTATTACGAGTCATATATTATTCAAAACAGTAAGGGCTACACTATTGGAGATTATACTGTAACAGCAGATTCAACCATCACTCTTCCTCAATGGAGAAATAGTGATGGTGCTTCGGACTCTACAAAAGCCGATTGGAATTCTTTTAAACACGCAGTAACCTCTCACGAGAAGGAACATGAGCAAATACTTATTAATTACGCAAATACTCTAGTTAATGAATTTAATAACTTACCATATTTTAC